>NZ_DATGCW010000340.1:0-4720 GCF_035311605.1 Saliniramus sp. | reverse complement strand
GTACCAGCGAGGTCATCAATGGTCTCAAGCTCGACCCCGCCACGGCGCATGCTGAGGATGCAGGCGAAAACGCCCAGCGTCATGACCAGATAGATCGCCATGTAGACCAGCACCGCCTGCACTCCCTCCTGCGTGCCGGCTGCGAGCCCGAGCAGCGCGAAGCCGATATTTGCGATGGAGGAATACGCCATCAGGCGCTTGATATCGCGCTGGCCTATTGCGGCGAAGGCGCCGAGGAACATCGAGAGCACCGCGATGAATACGATGATCTGCTGCCATTGATCGACGATGGTGGGGAAGGCCCCGATGAAGACGCGCACCGCAAGCGCCATGGCCGCCACCTTCGGCGCCGAGGCGAAGAACGCGGTGACAGGCGTCGGCGCCCCCTGATAGACATCCGGCGTCCACATATGGAACGGCACCGCGGAGACCTTGAAGGCGATGCCGGCGGCGATGAAGACGAGACCGAAGATCACGCCCGGATTGGCTCCCTCGGCCACGACCGCCGCGATCTCGGGGAAGGAGACCGTTCCGGTGAAACCGTAGACCAGCGAGGAACCGTAGAGCAGCATGCCGGAGGCGAGCGCACCCAGCACGAAATATTTCAGCCCCGCTTCGGTCGAGCGCGCGTTGTCGCGATGGAAAGAGGCGATCACATAGGCTGCGAGGCTCTGCAATTCGAGGCCGAGATACAGCGCGATGAGATCGTTGGCCGAGATCATCACCATCATGCCGATGGCGGCCAGGAGGATCAGCAACGGATATTCAAAGCGATCGATTCCGAGCCGGCGGAAATGCTCGCGCGACATGGCAAGCGCCACGATCGCCCCAATCAGCACCAGCGCCTTCATGAAGCGGGCAAATCCGTCGGTGATGAAGGCATCGGCGAAGGTCACCTGGGTATCGCCCGACATCGTGAGGATGAAGCCGAGAATGAACGCCATCAGCGCGATCGCCGCCGCCGTCACGACACCGGTGGAGCGTTCACCACGCAGGGCGCCATAGAGCACCAGCGCAAGAACGCCGACCGCCATGATGATCTCTGGCAGAGCCGGGCCGAGCACCGGCACGGCATAGAGCGGGATCCCGGATGCGGTGGTTTCAACGGGCATGGCGATCGAACCTCACTGGACCCCGGCCAGCGTAGCGCCGGCCTGGAGAACGGGATAAGCATTGGCAAGCAGCGCCTGTGTCGGCGCGGCGAAGGCATCCAGGATCACCTGCGGCTGCACCCCGTAATAGATGACGAGGATGCCAAGCGGCGCCAGCAGCAGAACTTCGCGCCGGTCGAGATCCGGAATCGCCTGCAGTTCCGGCTTCTCCAGCCGTCCGTTCATCACGCGCCAGTAGAGCCAGAGCGCATAGCAGGCGGAGAGGATGACACCGGAAGTGGCGACGAAGGCAACCCAGAAATTGGCCTGGAAAGTCCCGATCAGCGTGAGGAATTCACCCACGAAGCCGGACGTACCGGGCAGGCCGACATTGGCCATGGTGAAAAGCAGGAAGGCGACGCCGTAGAGCGGCATCCGATTGACCAGCCCGCCATAGGCCTTGATCTCGCGGGTATGCATCCGGTCGTAGATCACGCCCACGCAAAGGAACAGCGCGCCGGAGATCAGGCCGTGCGAGATCATCTGGAACATCGCCCCCTCGATCCCCTGCGGGGTGAGGCTGAACAGGCCCATCGTGACGAAGCCCATATGCGCCACCGAGGAATAGGCGATGAGCTTCTTCATGTCCTCCTGCATCAGCGCGACGAACGAGGTGTAGACGATCGCGATGACCGAGAGCGCAAAAACCATCGGCGCGAAATACAGCGACGCGTCGGGGAACATTGGAATCGAAAAGCGGATGAAGCCGTAGCCCCCCATCTTCAGGAGAATCCCGGCAAGGATCACCGAGCCGGCCGTCGGCGCCTCCACGTGGGCATCCGGCAGCCAGGTATGGACCGGCCACATCGGCATCTTCACCGCGAAGGAGGCGAAGAAGGCCAGCCACAGCCAGGTCTGCAACGAGACCGGGAAGTCATGCGCGAGCAGTGTCGGGATATCGCTCGTCCCCGCCTGCCAGTACATGGCCACGATGGCGATGAGCATCAGCACTGAGCCGAGCAGCGTGTAGAGGAAGAACTTGAAGCTGGCATAGATGCGCCGCTTGCCGCCCCAGATCCCGATGATCAGGAACATCGGAATCAGACCCGCCTCGAAGAAGATGTAGAAAAGCACCAGATCGAGCGCGACGAAGACGCCGATCATCAGCGCCTCGAGCACGAGGAAGGCGACCATGTATTCCTTGATGCGCGTCTTGATCGTCTCCCAGGAGGCGAGGATGCAAAACGGCATCAGGAAGGTGGTCAGAAGCACGAAGGGCAGCGAGAAGCCGTCCACCCCGAGGGTGAAACGCGTCGTCTCCATCAGCCAGGCATGGGATTCCACCAGCTGGAAATCCGGGCTGCCCGTATCGAACCGCGCCCAGGCCACCAGCGAGAGCAGGAAGGTGACGATCGTCGTCGCCAAAGCCGCCCAGCGCGCATTGTTGCGGATCGCAGCCTCGTCCCCGCGCAGGGTGAGGATGAAAGCCGCTCCGATCAGCGGCAGGATCAGAAGCCCGGAGAGAATACCGAAGCCGAACATCAGCGGGCCCCCGCGATCAGATACCAGGTCACCAGTGCGGCGACACCGACGAGCATGGTGAAAGCGTAGTGATAAACGTAGCCGGTCTGCAGCCGCACCACCCAGGAGGTGGTGTCGAGCACCCGGGCGGATATGCCGTCAGGCCCCATCCCGTCGATGATCTTGCCGTCACCAGTGCGCCACAAGAACCGCCCGAGCCACTTGGCAGGTCGCACGAAAATGATGTCGTAGAGCTCGTCGAAATACCATTTGTTGAGCAGGAAGCGGTAGAGCATCGGCTGCTCCTGCGCGATACGCGCCGGCACGGCGGTGTCACGGACATACATCCAGTACGCGAGCGCAAACCCGATCACCATCATCACGAAGGGTGACCAGACGACCCAGGCGGGTACGTAGTGCAGGTCATGCAGGATAGTGTTGTCGGGGCGCGTGTAGAGCGCATCGCCCCAGAAGGCCTCGTAGCCGTCTCCCACGAAGACGCTCTTGAAGAAGTAGCCGGCAACCAGCGCACCGATGGCGAGCAGGACCAGCGGGATCAGCATCACCGGCGGACTTTCATGCGGCTTGTGATCATGGTGATGCCCGTGATCATCGCCAGGCGTGGTTTGGCCATGCGTGGTTTGGCCATGCGTAGTTTGGCCATGCGCGGCATCGGCCTGCGCGGCGTGACCATGCCCCGCACCCCAGCGCGCCTTGCCGGCAAAGGTCATGAAGAACAGGCGCCACGAATAGAAGGACGTGAACAGGGCCGCCAAGACGGTTGCGATGAAGGCGACATCCGACATCCCGGCGCCGGACGCATAAGCCGCCTCGATGATCGCATCCTTGGAATAATAGCCTGCGGTGAACGGAAAGCCCGTCAGGGCGATCGTGCCGATCACCATCATCACCGCGGTGAGCGGGATTACCTTGCCGAGGCCGCCCATGTTGCGCATGTCCTGCTCGTGATGCATCGCATGGATCACCGAACCTGCGCCGAGAAACAGTAGCGCCTTGAAGAAGGCGTGCGTGAACAGGTGGAACATGCCCACGCTGTAGGCGCCCAGCCCCATCGCCACGAACATGTAGCCAAGCTGCGAGCAGGTTGAATAGGCGATCACCCGCTTGATGTCGTTCTGGACGAGCCCCACTGTCGCGGCGAAGAAAGCCGTCAACGCGCCGATACCGGTCACGACGACGAGCGCCGTCGGCGCAAATTCGAACAGCGGCGACATCCGCGCCACGAGGAAGACACCGGCGGTGACCATGGTCGCAGCGTGAATCAGGGCGGAGACCGGCGTCGGGCCCTCCATCGCGTCAGGCAGCCAGGTATGCAGCAGGAACTGCGCCGACTTGCCCATCGCCCCCATGAACAGCAGCAGGCAGGCGAGCGTCAGCGTGCCCTGCGCATCGAGCCCGAGGAAACTGAAGCCCTCCCCCGCCGCACCTGTGGCGAAGGCCTCCACCTGCGGGAAGATGACGTCGAAACTGGTGGAACCGAACAGATAGAAAACGAGGAAAATGCCGAGCGCAAAACCGAAATCGCCGACCCGGTTGACCACAAAGGCCTTCATTGCCGCCGCATTGGCCGATTCCTTCTGATACCAGAATCCGATCAGCAGGTAGCTCGCAAGGCCGACACCCTCCCAGCCAAAGAACATCTGCACCAGATTGTCGGAAGTCACCAGCATCAGCATGGCAAAGGTGAACAGCGACAAATAGGCGAAAAAGCGCGAGCGGGATGGATCCTCGTGCATGTAACCCATCGAATAGAGATGCACGAGCGCCGAGACGCTGTTGACGACGACGAGCATCACGACGGTCAGCGCATCAATGCGCAGGGCCCAGTCCACGGCGAGATCGCCCGAGACCATCCAGTTGGCAATCCGCACCGTGGTCTCGCCGTCGCCATAACCGACGGAGAACAGCGCGACCCATGACAGCACTGCGGAGGTCGCGACGAACGAAGTCGTCACGATCTCGCTCGGGCGCGGCCCGATCATGCGGCCGAAAATGCCCGCAATGAGGAAGCCGAGAAGCGGCAGGAAGACGATCGCGTGATACATCGTGGACGCCCCTTAGCCCTTCATCGTGTTGATGTCTTCCAC
>NZ_DATGCW010000339.1:0-3392 GCF_035311605.1 Saliniramus sp. | reverse complement strand
TGCCCTTGGAGATGATCCGGCTGGTGGTGTTCTTGCCCAGATGGATCATCTTGGTGCCGGAATCGATCTGCTGGCGCCCGTTCGAGACCGCGATCGAATAGAACTCACCGCGCGAACCGTCACCGCGCAGGATGCAGGACGGGTATTTCCAGGTGATGGCGGAGCCGGTCTCGACCTGAGTCCAGGTGATGACCGAGTTCTTGCCCCGGCAATCGCCGCGCTTGGTGACGAAGTTGTAGATCCCGCCCTTGCCCTCGGCATCGCCGGGATACCAGTTCTGCACGGTGGAATATTTGATCTCCGCTTCATCGAGCGTCACGAGTTCGACCACGGCGGCGTGAAGCTGGTTCTCGTCGCGCTGGGGTGCCGTGCAGCCTTCGAGATAGCTGACATAGGCGCCCTCGTCGGCGATGATCAGCGTGCGCTCGAACTGGCCGGTATTCTTCTCGTTGATGCGGAAATAGGTCGAGAGTTCCATCGGGCAGCGCACGCCCGGCGGCACATAGACGAACGACCCGTCGGTGAAGACGGCGGAGTTCAGCGCGGCATAGTAGTTGTCGCTCTTGGGCACGACGGTGCCGAGATACTTCTTCACCAGCTCGGGGTATTCCCGAACGGCTTCCGAGATCGAGCAGAAGATCACGCCCGCATCGGCCAGTTCCTTCTTGAAGGTCGTGGCGACGGAGACGGAATCGAACACCGCGTCGACCGCGACCCGGTTCTCCGGGGCGATGCCGGCGAGCATTTCCTGCTCACGCAGCGGAATGCCCAGCTTCTCGTAGGTCTTGAGGATCTCAGGATCGACCTCGTCGAGCGACTTCGGCGCCTCGTTCGACTTCGGAGCGGCGTAATAGTAGATATCGTTGAAATCTATCTTGGGATAGCTGACGCGCGCCCAGTCCGGCTCCTGCATGGTCAGCCAGCGGCGATAGGCGTCGAGACGCCATTCCAGCATCCATTCCGGCTCTTCCTTCTTGGCCGAAATGAAGCGGATGATGTCTTCGCTCAAGCCCTTGGGGGCCTTCTCCATCTCGATGATGGTCTCGAAGCCATACTTGTACTGATCGACGTCGATTTCCTTAACGCGATCGATCGTTTCCTGCACTGCAGGCATGTCACCCTCCTCTCACGGCTTCAAGGGCCGCGGACTGGCCGTTGAACAACCTATCGACACACGGCTTATGCCGCGCATTCCGAATTTTGGTTTCGATTCGAAAGTAGTCTCGCAAAAGCCGCTGTGAAGTGTGTCACCGCGTCTTTTTGCGTCTCCCACCCGAAACTCAACCGCAACGCAGCTTCCGACAGCGCGGGAGCAACTCCCATCGCCTCCAGAACATGCGAAGATTTCACCTTGCCCGAGGAACAGGCGGAGCCCGAGGAGAGCGCCGCGCCGTTCAGATCGAGCGCGATCAGCGCCGTCTCGGCCCGCTTGCCGGGGACGGCGAAGAGAATGGTATTGGGCAGGCGCGGCGCAGCTTCGCAGAAGATCACCGCATCCGGGCAGTTTTCACGGATCGCCGTCTCGAACTCCGCCCGCAGATCCCGCAGCCGGGACTCCTCTTCGCCCAGCGCTTCGCCCGCCACCCGCGCTGCCTCGCCGAAGGCCGCGATGCCCGCGACATTCTCCGTACCGGCGCGCCAGTTGCGCTCCTGCCCGCCGCCGCGCACCAGGCGGTCGAGCACATAGCCCTCGCCGGCGAGAACCAGCGCACCGACACCCTGCGGACCGCCGAGCTTGTGGGCCGAAAGCGTCAGGGCGTCAACGCCGAGCGCTTCGATATCGACCCCGATCTTGCCCGCCGCCTGCACCGCGTCGCAATGCATCAGCCCGCCCACCGCGCGCACCAGCGAAGCCGCCTCGCCGACCGGCTGGATCGCACCGGTTTCGTTGTTGGCGAGCTGGATCGAGACCAGCACCGGCGCGCCGGCGAGATCGGCCAGCCGCGCTTCCAGCCATGCGAGATCGACGAGACCGTCGGCGCGAAGCGGGATGTGCTCCACGGCCTGCGAATCGAAGCGATGCCCTTCGAGCACGCAGGGATGTTCCCCGGCGCCGACGAGAAGCGTCTGCGCGGGCGCACCGTCGACGCGCCGAAAGCCCGGCGCCAGCACCAGATTGTTGGCCTCGGAGCCCGATCCCGTGAAAATGACGTTCTTCCCCCGCCCGCCGACCAGATCCGCGATGCGGTCGCGCGCCGTCTCGATGATCCCCCGCGCCGCGCGCCCCTCGCGATGCACGGAAGAGGCATTCCCGACATCGCCCAGGACACGCACGAGCATATCCCGCGCCTGCGCCCGCATCGGGGCCGTGGCGTTGTAATCGAGATAGGTGCGGTTGGCTGTGTTCATACCGAGCCGATGGCTCCTTGCTATCAGAGGCTGTCAAAGATGCGAAAAACGCGTTTCGCATCACGAAATTCTTGCATTTGCCCCCGCTTGCCATGCTAAGGACCGCTCACCACATAATGGTGACGCGATCCGGGAGCGAACCCAGTTTGGAATCATTCTAGTCGCTTAGAACAATTCTAAGGCGGATTTAGGGAGCCTCCCGGTCGGAAGTCAAGGCTTCGCAGGGCAATCCGGCAGTTTTTATACGCGCTTTTGCGTATGTCGCACAGGAAAGCGCTGACGAAAGTGTTTGGTGTAGCCACGACGCCCGGCGATGCGGCTGCGCTGCACGGCGTTCAAAGAGGAATATGCATGCCTGAGGTGATCTTCGCCGGCCCCGCCGGTCGACTGGAGGGGCGATACCAGCCCGCCAAGAAGAAAAACGCACCGATCGCCATCGTGCTTCATCCCCACCCGCAATTCGGCGGGACGATGAACAACCAGATCGTCTACAATCTGTTCTACGATTTCGTGGATCGCGGCTTTTCGGTTCTGCGCTTCAATTCGCGCGGTGTCGGGCGTTCACAGGGTGCCTTCGATCACGGTGCCGGCGAGTTGTCGGATGCGGCGGCGGCGCTCGACTGGGCGCAGACCATGAACCCGGATGCCCGCGCCTGCTGGATCGCCGGTGTGAGCTTCGGCGCCTGGATCGGCATGCAGCTCCTGATGCGCCGTCCGGAGATCGAGGGCTTCATCTCGATCGGCGCCATGGCCAATCGCTACGATTTCTCGTTCCTAGCCCCCTGCCCCTCCTCCGGCCTTTTCGTCCACGGCTCGGAGGACCGGGTCTCGCCGGTCAAGGAAGTGATGAGCGTTATCGAGAAAGTGAAGACGCAAAAGGGCATCAAGATCGAGCATACCGTCGTGGAAGGCGCAAACCACTTCTTCGACGGCAAGGTCGATGATCTGATGGTGCAGGTCGGCGCCTATCTCGACGGTCGTCTCGGTCACAAGCCGGCAAGCAGAAGCGAGGCGCCCGTCGAAAGCCAGGAGGCCCCGGCGGC
>NZ_DATGCW010000338.1:0-8736 GCF_035311605.1 Saliniramus sp. | reverse complement strand
TACCCGAAACAATTTAAAGTTATATTATGGCGCTACGACTACGCGCTCCGATCGATCCATGCGTTCCCTTGCTTGCCGGGTTCGCTTGGCCGGGCCATGATCGTGATCGCGGGTGACGCGTTTGCACGCGCGTGATGCAGGTGACCAGACACGGATCGGAGTGTGGCTGATGGCGCTGGTGGCGCGCAAGGTCGGGCTGGAGAGCTGGCGTGAGGCGGTGGCGCGCCGTGCGGCAATGGCGGATCGCGTCAACGCATGCCTTGCTGCGTTCGACGAAGCCTGCGCTGCCGGGGTGCCGGAACACGTCGCCGCCTACCACACCCTCGACGCGCATGGCTGTCTCGACCGGGTCATCCTCCCCGGTGATTCGCAACAGCAGCCGGAACAGGCCGAAAATGATCAGATCGAGCCGCCGGGCTCATAAGCCGGCAAATCTCGAGGGCGCCTTTACCGTCTTTTGCCGTAAACCGCATCGCAGCCTTGCCAGAAGCGCCGCAAGCGCGCCATAGAGGATCCATGCAGAGCCTGCGCCTCATCGCCACCTCCGATTTGCACATGCATGTGCGCCCCTACGATTATTTCGAGGATCGCGCGGATGAATCGGTCGGGCTTGCAGCGCTCGCACCTTTCATTGCCGAAGCGCGGGCCGGGCATCCCTGCAGCCTGCTCCTCGACAACGGCGACTTCCTGCAGGGCGCGCCGCTGGGCGATGTCGCCGCGCAGGCTTATGCCGAGGGCGCGCGGGACAACAATCCAGTCATCGCGGCGATGAACGCGATGGGTTACGACGTCGCCGCACTGGGCAACCATGAGTTCAATTACGGCCTCGATTATCTCGGCCATGCATTGTCGTCTGCGCGATTCCCGGTGCTGTGCGCCAATCTGGAGCGCAGCGACGGCACGCCTTTCGTGCCGCCATCGACGATCATCACGCGGATCCTGCCGGGAGGCGACACAGTCGGCGCGGAAACGCCATTGCGCATCGGCCTGATGGGCCTGCTGCCGCCACAAATCATGCAATGGGATCGCAGCCACCTGCATGGCCGGGTGCGTGTCACGGATATCCGCGCCGCAGCGGGTGAAACCGCCGCCGCGTTGCGGCGCGCGGGTGCCGATCTCGTCATCGCCCTTTGTCATTCGGGCATTGTCGGCGGCAGCTATCGCGAGGGCCAGGAGAATGCGGCAGGTCATCTCGGCAGCATCCCCGGCATCGATGCGATCATCGCCGGCCACCAACATCTGCGCTTTCCCGGATCACGCGAATTCGACGCCCTGCCCGGCATCGACAATGCCGCCGGTACAATCAACGGAATACCGGCGATGATGCCGGGCGCATACGGTTCGTCGCTCGGCCTGATGGATCTGGCTCTCGCGCGTCATGACGGCGTCTGGCGGGTGACCGGGCACGAGGTGGCGATCATGCGTCTGCGCGATCTGGCTGACGGGAAGACCAGAGCGGCTGCGGATTGTCCGGCGCGGGCGATGATCCTGAACGTCACCGAGCCCGATCACGCGCGCACACTCGCCACCATGCGCGCGGGGATCGGCCACACGCGCGGCGCGCTCGATTCCCATTTCGCGCTTCTTGGTGACAATTCCGCCATGGAGCTCGTGGCTGAAGCCCAGCGCGAGGCCGCCCTTGCGCTGATCGATGCACTTCCCGACCACGATCTGCGCGCGCGCGATCTGCCCCTGCTCTCGGCTGCGGCACCGTTCAAGGCTGGCGGGAGGGGTGGCGCGCAGTATTACACCCGCATCAATCCCGGCCCGCTCAGCCTGCGCGACCTGGCCAATCTCTATCTCTATCCGAATACGGTCAGCGTGGTGCGGGTCACCGGGGCGCAGCTGCGCGAATGGCTTGAGCGATCAAGCGGCATCTTCCGGCAGATCGACCCGCAAGGACCGGCGGACCAGCAGCTCCTGCGTCACGGCTTTCCATCCTACCATTTCGACGTGGTCTTCGGCCTCACCTATACAATCGATCTCGGCGCCCCCGCGCGCCACGACCGTGACGGCATCCTCGTGGCGCCGCATGCGCAGCGGATCACGCAGATGCTGTTTGAGGGTACGCCCGTGCGGCCCGAGCAGGAATTTCTGGTCGCGACGAACAATTACCGCGCCGGAGGCGGCGGCACCTTCTTCGACGGCATACCTGCGCCCGTCATCGCCGAGAGCACGCAGATGGTGCGCGAGGTGGTGGCGGAATATGTTCGCGCGCGCGGCACTGTTTCACCGCGCGGGATCCGCAACTGGCGCTTTGCGCCCTTGTCGCGCGCCGATGGCAGCGCGCTCGATGTCGTCTTCGAAACCGGCGCGCATGCACGCGGTCGGGAGCCTTCGGGTCTGTCGCTGACCCCGATCGGTGAGGCAGGAAACGGCTTTCTCGCCTACAGGCTGCGTCTGTCGCAGCCGAGGTGAGCGCCGTTGATCGCGCGCCACCTCAATGCAGCATGAGAAATTCGCGGGCCTGACGCTGTGCGCTGGCGATTTCCTCGCGCGACATTTCCCCGGCGAGTTCGGCGCGGTGGGCGATTGCTTCACGGCAGCCCTTGAACACGGCGACATTCAGCCATTTGTGTGCGCTTACGAGATCGATCGCAACGCTGCGCCCGGCGGCATACATCAAGCCGAGTTCATAGAACGCGCGCCCGTCTTCGACATCGCGCCCCGGCGTGATGATGTCGTTGGCTCCTGTCCCGGTCCGTGCCAGTGCAATCGTGTCCGGCTCGTATCTCGCCATATCGTATCTGGCCATGACGCATCCCCTTTTCTCTCGCGATCGGGATCTTTCGTCCGATCGTCCCGCAAGGCCCGTCCCGTCGCGCCTCGTCATGAACGGATCATTGCCGGGAAGCCGTAAAAACGCTTCTAAAATTGTCGGTGAATCACCCGGCAAGAATACTTTCGCTGCGCTTAAACTGCGTTGACACAAGATGAAAAACGGGGCGAATTTACCCGTTCTGGCACAGGAAAGCCGTAATTTGCTCGATTGCGCTTGACCATTCATCAAGCATGACGGCAGGACTCACCGGGATACGCAAATCCCGGCAATACGCGCCCGGCATCCTGCGCGAACAAAAAAACGCCGCACGCGTATGGCGATGAGGTAAAAACGGGTGCATTGCATGAGCCGGGTGTGAGCCGTTATCGTCTACTCTGCATCGCATCCGCAAAGCTTGAGGGAGTATCTGATTCATGAAAGCCTTACGCGTCGCGGCCCTGTGCCTCATTGCCGGCCTCGCCCTGCCGGTGACGCCGCTCTCCGTACAGGCTCAGAGCGAGCAGCAGGAAGAGAATCTCGTGCCGCAGCCGATGCGCGAGAAACTGTTCCCGATCAGCGTCTCCTATACGGTGATCAGCCTGAACGGGCGCGCCTTTCCCGGTGAGAACCCGGCAATGACCCTCGACTCGAATTTCCGCCTGCGGGGTTTCGGCGGCTGCAACAACTACTCCGCCATCGCCTATCCCCAGCTCGAACAGGGCATTGCGGTCGGGCCCTTTGCCCTGACTGACCGCGAATGCGCGCGCGACGTGATGAGCGCCGAGCGCGGCTTCCTCGAAGCCCTGCGCGCCGCGCGCGAATGGGATACGCAAGGCAACCGCCTCACCCTGAACGGCCCGCGCGGCGAACTGGTGCTCGAACGCGCCATGTGACGCGACGATATGCGGGCGTGAGCCGAGCCTGGCAAGCGCACAAGCTGCCCAGCCCCGCACGCCCCGCCCACTCTTCCACGTGAACCATCGGAAAACGACGTGCGCGACAGGCGCACTCGCCGCCGTCGCGACCGGATAAGACCCGGTCGCGCGGGAGAGCGCCGTGCGGCGTCGCGAAACCCGTAGCCCTGTTTCAACGGATATCGGGGAAAACAAAGCAGAGAATAAAATTTCATTATCATTTTTAGAAATTAACTATGATTCTCATATGGTAAATGAAATCATTGAATAAAATTGAGATTTATCATATTTAAAATTGCAATTCGCGAACCTCTGCACTGGAGATCATCATGCAAGTCCATACCTCGCCACAAAGCAACCGGCCGGCTCAGACGACCAACCACGCCGATGCAGCTGTTGCCTTCGCGCGCGCGCGGGCAGCCGAAGCCTCAGATGTCGGCGCGGTAGCCGCCAAAGACACGCAGAATCAGGCGTTGCTCGAAGCCGCGATCGGGCAGATCGGGCACGACATGCACGCCCATGGCGGCGGCCACCTCGCGGGGATCGCGCAGCAGATCCTGCGCGATGGCGCGCAGACCCTGCTGGCCGATCCCGGTGCCGATTTCGCGCAGAATCTCGATATCCTGCGCGGCCATGTGCTGCATCATGTGCTGGTGCGCGCCGGTCTCATCGAGGATCCCGCTGCCCCGCTGGCCGGCCCGATCTCCGTACCCCGACATCGGGAAGACGGTACGCTCGACACCTATCTGGTGGCCTTCCCCGAGATTCCCGCTGCGGAGGATGCCCCCGGCGCTGCGGCTCCCGAAGGTGTCGCGCTACAGCCCGGAATGGGAGCGCAGGAGGCGCAGCGTATCGCACTCTCGGAGAAGCGGCATGAACTGGCGCGCGGAATCGCCGAGCAGATGGCAGCCCATGGCGCCCCGCATCTGCAGGGCGAGGCACAGATGCTCTTCCTGCAGGCGACTGCCGGCGGCCCGGATGTCGACAATCCGTTCGCGGGGCAGAACCTTGAGATCATGGCGGCCCATATCGGCCACCACCTGCTTGCGCGTAACGGCAACATCGATGACCCGGCCGCTCCGCGCGAAGGCTCGATCCAGGTCCCGCAACACCTGCCATCCGGCGAGCTTCATTTCGTCGAGGTTGCGATGGAGCGCCTGAACCAGAGCGGCTGATGCCTTGAGGCAAAAACCACCCCGGCTCTGAACAGCCTGCGTCACCCTTTTCCGGGACGCAGGCGCAGGCCGGGGCGGATTTTCGTGAAGGCGAAGCTCTGCGGATCATCCGGGTTGGTGCCCGGCGCGAGCCCGATCAGCACCTGCCCGGCGATCTCCTGGAAGCCCGAGCGGAAATGCGCGGAGCTCTTCAAAACGATGATATCCGCCGCCTCCGGGTCGACGCCGATATGGCTGAAGGTCTCGCGGTGGATCGGCTGCTGGCGGATCGTGACGACGAGCACGCGCACGCCGCCCTGCGCGAGCACCGCCGTCGGCCCCATCTCGGTAATCGGGGTGCGCAGCATCGGCGCGGTGCCGCGAAAGCGCCCGTCGCTGAGCGCTTCGACCCGCCAGGGTCCGGGAACGGGCTCCTGCCCCGGCCCGGCACCCGGCCCCGACAGGCTCTCGATGACGCCGCCGATGCCAAGTTCATGGGCGCGCTTCGCGATTTCCGGCGCATGAAAGATCCCGACCACGGCGTTCTGCGCGCCCTGGCGCAGTAGCTCCGCGATCATCCCCGTCGTATTCGAGAACGCACCCGCGCCGGGATTGTCCTGGGTATCGGATATGATGACGGGACGGCTTGTCCCCGCCGCGATCCGCGCGGCTTCGGCGACGGCCTGGGCTACGGGGAGCGGCTGATGGCGGGCATATTGCGCCTCCGCCTCGAGAAGCGCGTTAAAGAGCCGGTCGGCGGCGGCATCCGTCGCCGCCTGATCGGGGCCGTAGGCGGTGACGCTCGGCCCGACATCGCGGATATCAGCGGGCGGAAAGCCCATATTCAAAGCCAGATGCACGCCGGTCTCGGCTTCGATCGCCTCCAGAATCTCGTAGAGCCCGCGCGAGGTGTCGAGGTAGGTCGAGCCGGCGGGGATCGGGATGAGATAGGGTGACTGGCGCAGCGCGCGGGCATTGGGCAGCCCTGCCGCGCGCCAGCGCATCAGCCTGTCGAGCCATTGCGCGCAGCGCCCGCCGGTGGGACCCCAGTCGTTATGCGGATAGGTGCGGTAGGAGGTCAGGAAATCCGCGCGTGCGACCATTTCGGGCGAAACATTGGCATGCAGGTCGAGCGCCACGAGAATCGGGATATCCGGCCCGACCACCTCGCGCACCCGTGCCAGCAACGCCCCCTCCCCGTCATCGGCGCTCTGCGTGACCATGGCGCCGTGGAGTTCGAGGAAGACCGCGTCGACGCGCTCCTTCCGCAACGGCTCGGTGAGCGCGCGCGCCATATGTTCGAAGGCTTCATCGGTGACCCGCCCGCCCGGCATGGCGCAGGCCCAGGCGAGCGGCAGGATCTCGTGGCCGGCCTCACGGGCGCGGGCAATGAAATGCGACAGGCCGAGATTGAGCCCCTCGAACGCATCGAAGATCGCCTCCCCCGTGGTCGGGCGCGGCCAGGGCCCGCCTTCTGCAAAATCCTCCCAGCCCGTGGGACGGGCGATGAAGGTATTGGTCTCGTGCAGAAATCCCCCGACCGCGATACGCATGCGTGTGTCTCCATCCGTTGCTTGCAGGCCCGCCGGCGGCTGGTCGCCGCGTCGCCAGTATGCGGGAGCCATGGTGGCGCGAAGCCAGCCCGCTGTCACGACAGGCGCCGGCACGGGGAGATGGGTACGCGTGCACGGATTGAATAATGCTTTTTATGCATTTAATTTAAAAATTAAATATAACAAATTCATATGTAATAATTTATTTCAATATAAAAACAACCTATAGTATATTTAGATTATTCAGTCATGCATACAAGGGAGTGAGTTATGCAGGTTACAAATACTCAGACGACGACAACGAACCATCCGACAGGCCAGGCCACAGGCGGCGCCGAGTTCGGTGCCGCAATGACGGCGGGAGCGGGAGCGCGCGCCGCCCTCAACCCACATCAGGAGGCGCTGCTGAACGCTGCGCTCGATAATATCGCGCATCAGATGGAAGCTCATGGCCATGCGACGCTGGCTCCGTTCGCAAGGCAAACATTGGAAAACGCCGCACGCCCGGTGCTGGCCGATCCGAACCTCCCGGACGAGGAAAACCTCAATATTATCGGTGGCCACTTCCTGCATAATTTCGTGAACCGCATGACAGGCTTCGACCCGGCGGCGCCAATGCATGGGCCGATCACGATTCCTCAGCGCGATGGCAGTGGAGCGCTGAACATGGTGGCCTTTGATTTCCCGGAGCAGCATGATCTCCTGCATGAAATTGAAAACTTTCATATTGAGACCGCACGAAGAGAAACCTCCGAGCCAAATCTTGTTGAGCATTCTTTCACCGGTCGGAGCAACAGAGCCGAACTGAGCACAGAAATACAAATCATCACGGGCCAATTTTCGGGGCAATATGGACCGAATTTAAGCGAAAGAGGCCGTGCCTCAAGCACTCTTAACGCGCACCTCGAAGATGATCGCCGTGAACCACACGATCATTCGGCCCAGAATGCGAGAATTGCAGCTGGCTATATTCCGCATCTCATGCTGGTCGACAATGGGGCCATTCAGGACGACCGTTTCCCTCAGGGCGGACCTTACTGGATCCCTTATCACCTGCCGACGGGTGAACTCATTCAAAAGCCGGTCGAGCTGGCTTGAACGCTCGCCCGACGACGCCCTCCGTCCACCGCAACACAGTTGCGGTGGACAAGTCCCGGCCCGCATCGCATCGCGGTGCGGGCTTTGCTAGAAGAGAGCCCGGTTCCGGATTCCGGCGAGGGTGGCGTGGTCGCGACGAAGACGCGTAAAGATGAGACGCAGGGGCAGGAGGCGCCCGCAGGTCTGCCTGTGGCGAGCGTCGCGCCCGAGCGCGTCACGCCGATGATGGCGCAATATATCGAGATCAAGGCGGCCAATCCGGATTCGCTGCTGTTCTACCGCATGGGCGATTTCTACGAGCTCTTCTTCGAGGATGCGGAGATTGCCTCGCGCGCACTCGGCATCGTGCTGACCAAGCGCGGCAAGCATGGCGGCGAGGATATTCCCATGTGTGGCGTGCCGGTCGAGCGCGCCGATGATTATCTCCAGCGCCTGATCGGGCTGGGCCACCGCGTCGCGGTCTGCGAGCAGATGGAGGATCCCGCCGAGGCGAAGAAACGCGGCAACAAATCGGTCGTGCGCCGCGACGTCGTGCGCCTCGTTACCCCCGGCACCATCACCGAGGAGAACCTGCTCGAACCCGGGCGCGCCAATCTCCTTCTCGCCATCGGCAGGCGGCGCGCCAGCGAGGACCACATGCTCTATGGCCTCGCCGCCGTCGACATCTCGACGGGGCGTTTCAGCGTGTCGGAAACCGACGCTGCCGGTCTGCCGGGCGAGATCGCCCGGCTCGATCCGCGCGAGATCGTGCTGCCGGACGGCATTCTCGAGGATCCGGCCCTGACGGGCTTCTGGCGCGAGACGCAGATCCCGCTCTGCCCGCTCCCGCGCGACGGGCTCGACGCGACATCCGCCGAGGGCCGGCTGTGCACGCATTACGGCGTCGCCACGCTGGACGCGTTCGGCGATTTCACCCGTGCCGAGATCATCGCGGCAGGCACGGCGCTCGCCTATGTCGCGCGCACCCAGATCGCCGCGCGCCCGGCGCTCGAACCGCCGCGCCGGGAAGCGGTGAGCGCGAGCCTCGCCATCGACGCCGCGACACGGGCCAATCTCGAACTCACCCGCACCCTTGCCGGTGAGCGCGCCGGCTCGCTGCTCGCCACGATCGACATGACCGTCACCCCCGGCGGCGGACGGCTCCTGGCCGAGCGTCTCGCCGGCCCCTCTACCGATCTCGCCGAGATCGGCGCGCGGCTTGATGCGCTGGATTTCCTCGTCGAGGAACCCGCTTTGCGCGAACGTCTGCGCGGCGC
>NZ_DATGCW010000337.1:0-5062 GCF_035311605.1 Saliniramus sp. | reverse complement strand
CTTGGTGGCGTCGTCTGCGAGCAGCATTTCCAGCATGTCGATGAACTCGGTGCCCTTGACCGGATCACCACCGATGCCGACCGCCGTCGTCTGGCCGAGGCCTTCATTGGTGGTCTGGAACACGGCTTCATAGGTGAGCGTGCCCGAGCGCGAGACGATGCCGACCGAGCCCGGTGAGAAGATGTTGCCCGGCATGATGCCGATCTTCGATTCGCCGGCGGTGACGACACCGGGGCAGTTCGGGCCGATCAGCCGCGACTTCGAGCCGGCCAGAGCGCGCTTGACGCGCACCATGTCCTGCACCGGGATGCCCTCGGTGATGCAGACGATCAGCGGGATTTCCGCGTCGATCGCCTCGCAGATCGCGTCAGCCGCGCCGGGCGGCGGGACGTAGACGACGGAGGCCTCGGCGCCCGTCGTCTCGCGGGCCTCGGCCACCGTGTCGAAGACCGGCAGCCCGATATGCTTCGAGCCGCCTTTGCCGGGCGAAACGCCGCCAACCATCTTGGTGCCGTAGGCGATGGCCTGTTCGGAGTGGAAGGTCCCGTTCTTGCCGGTGAAGCCCTGGCAGATGACCTTGGTATTCGCGTCGATGAGAATGGACATCGTTATCCTGACCTTTGTCTGCTCAACCGCCGCGAACGGCGCTCACGATCTTCTGGGCGGCATCGTCGAGATCGTCTGCGGGGATCACGTTGAGACCCGATTCGCGGATGATCTGTTTGCCTTCCTCGACATTGGTGCCCTCGAGGCGCACGACGAGCGGCACCTGCAGGCCGACCGCCTTCACCGCGGCGATCACACCGCGTGCGATCACATCACACTTCATGATGCCGCCGAAGATGTTGACGAGGATGCCCTTCACGTTGGGATCGGCGGTGATGATCTTGAATGCTGCCGTCACCTTCTCCTCCGAGGCGCCGCCGCCGACATCGAGGAAGTTCGCCGGCTCTTCGCCGTAGAGCTTGATGATGTCGAGCGTCGCCATGGCGAGGCCGGCGCCGTTGACCATGCAGCCGATCGTGCCGTCCAGCGCGATATAGGCGAGGTCGTATTTGGAGGCCTCGATCTCCTTGGCGTCCTCTTCCGTCAGATCGCGCAGTTCCTGCACGTCCGGATGGCGGTAGAGGGCGTTGGAATCGAAGGAGACCTTGGCATCGAGACAGCGCAGATTGCCGTCAGTGGTGACGATCAGCGGGTTGATCTCGAGCATCTCCATGTCCTTCGAGACGAAGGCGTTGTAGAGCTTGATGGTGAGATCATTGGCCTGCTTGGCCAGATCGCCGCTCAGGCCGAGCGCCTTGGCGACCGCACGCCCGTGATGGGGCATGGCGCCGGTGGCCGGATCGACGGTGATGGTGTGGATCTTCTCGGGCGTGTCATGGGCGACCTGCTCGATATCCACGCCGCCCTCGGTCGAGACCACGAAAGCCACGCGACCGGTTTCGCGATCGACCAGCGCCGAGAGGTAGAATTCCTTCTCGATATCGGAGCCGTCCTCGATATAGAGGCGGTTGACCTGCTTTCCGTCATCGCCGGTCTGGATCGTGACGAGGGTGTTGCCGAGCATCTGGGAGGCGAATTCCTTCACCTCGTCGATGGACTTGGCCAGGCGCACGCCGCCCTTCTCGCCCGCTTCCGCTTCCTTGAACTTGCCCTTGCCGCGACCGCCGGCATGGATCTGGCTCTTGACCACCCAGAGCGGGCCGCCGAGCTCCTTCGCCGCAGCCTCGGCTTCCTCGGCAGAGAAGATCGCGACGCCGCGCGAGACGGGCGCGCCGAACTCCTTGAGGAGTGCCTTGCCCTGGTATTCATGGATATTCATGGAAATCCTCTTTCATCAGCTGAAACGAAGAGCGGCGCCACCGGGGCGCCGCACCGCATTCCGCAAAGATCACTTCGCAAGTTCGGGATTGATCTTCTTGCAGGTATCGACGAGGCCGGTGACGGAGGCCACCGACTTCTCGAACATGGCTTTTTCGTCGGCGGCGAATTCCACCTCGACGATGCGCTCCACACCATTCTCGCCGATCACGATCGGCACACCGACGAACAGGCCGTCGACACCGTATTGACCGGTGAGATGCGCCGCGCAGGGCAGGACGCGCTTTTTATCCTTGAGATAGCTCTCCGCCATGGCGATGGCGGAAGCAGCCGGCGCATAGAAGGCCGAGCCGGTCTTGAGGAGGTTGACGATCTCGCCGCCGCCCTTGCGGGTGCGCTCGACCATGGCGTCGAGCTTCTCCTGCGTGGTCCAGCCCATCTTGACCAGATCCGGGAGCGGAATGCCCGCCACCGTGGAATAACGCACCAGCGGCACCATGTCGTCGCCGTGGCCGCCGAGCACGAAGGCGGTGACATCCTGCACCGAGACGCCGAATTCCTCGGCGAGGAAGTGGCGGAAGCGCGACGAATCGAGCACGCCGGCCATGCCGACGATCTTGTTGGCGGGAAGCCCGGAGAACTTCTGCAGCGCCCAGACCATGGCGTCGAGCGGGTTGGTGATGCAGATCACGAAAGCGTCGGGGGCATATTTCCTGATGCCCTCGCCGACGGCCTGCATGACTTTCAGATTGATCTCGATGAGATCGTCACGGCTCATGCCCGGCTTGCGCGGCACGCCGGCGGTGACGATCACGACGTCTGCGCCCGCGATGTCGGCGTATTCCTGCGCGCCCTTGTATTTGGCGTCGAAACCGTCGACCGGCGCCGATTCCGCTATGTCGAGGCCCTTGCCCTGCGGAATGCCTTCGGCGATGTCGAACAGGACGACGTCGCCCAGTTCCTTCAAGCCGACGAGATGAGCCAGGGTGCCGCCGATCTGGCCGGAACCGATGAGCGCGATTTTCTTGCGTGCCATGAGGACATGAACCTCGTTGTGTTGACCTGTTCGGGGAGCCGGACGCACATCGGCGCCGCCTGCTCCGGTGCGGGCCTCTTTGACTCATTCATTGCTTGGGTTCAAGGCGTTGAAACCCTTAACAGTTCCGGTATCGATGCAGCACCCGGCGCCGGAGTCTGGGGTAATTGCCAATCGACCATGCGCAAAAACGCCTTTTTCAAAGCGACTTACCGCACATGCGCGGTGCGGTCAGGGGGGCTTGCAGGACGCATTGGACGGTTTACGGAAAAATGAGACAAATGACGAATTTTGTCATTCTTATAGCCAGGCTCACACCTGACCCACCGCGAGGCTGCGCAGAACCACGCGCAGCATGACGTTGAGGCGCTCGTCGAGTACCGCGCGCGGCACGCGCACATCAATGCGCACCATGGCCGGATTGACGAATCGCTGCACGGCGTCGATGACGAAGGCGATCGCCCGGTCGCGGTCACGTGGGTTGAACACTTCCGTTGTGACGCCCTCGTCGATCACGCGCTCGAGCAATCGCAGTTGCCGGGTGCGGTGCTTGCGGGCAATGCCGCGCGAATGCTCCACCGCCGCAACATAGACGTCGAAGACATGCGCGTTGCGCTCGGCGCATTCGCGGTATTGCCGGGCGATGGCGAGGACGAAGCGCTCCAGCTTGTCGTCGGCAGGATCGGGGCTGTCGGCGATATCGCTGAGCGAGGCCTCGACCTCCTTGAGCCATTGACCGGCGACGGCGTCGATCAACTCGGCCTTGGACGGGAAGTAGCGGTAGACGTTGGCATGCGTCATCCCCGCTTCTTCCGCGACGCCGACCACGGTGAGCCGGCGGGCGCCGAACCGCCCCAGATGCTCCGCCGCGACCTGCAGCAGCCGCGTCTCCGGCGAAACACGCCGCGTGGTCGGTCCGGCAGGATTGGCAAGCGGTGTGGCGAGCGGGCTCATGGTCTCTTCTTAGCGCGCCAGCGCCCGCAGGCCAATCCCGGGCGCGCCATCCGCCGCGACGCGGCTTGCCGCTCAAGCCTGACGCAAGCCAGCGCACCTAGTCTCCGGTCAGATCGAAACCGGGAGACCTTTCCGTGGAAGCGATACACCTGTTTTCTCTGGCGTCGCGGCGTAGCGAATGGCTGTCGGTGCGCCAGGCCACGATCGCCGAGAACGTCGCGAATGTCGACACGCCGGGCTATCGCGCCAAGGACGTGCAGCCCTTTCGGGAGGTGATGGACCATACCCGCCTGCAGATGGCGGCGACCAGCCCGTCGCATCTCGAGCTCGACGGGCGCGCCCGCCAGACGCGCACCGACAAGGCGGATTCCTGGACCATCACCCATTCCGGCAACAGCGTCAGCATCGAGCAGGAACTGATGAAATCCAGCAGCGCGGCGCGGGAACATTCGCTTTCCACCAGCATCGTCAAGTCGTTCCACCGCATGCTCATGACAACCTTGAAAGGATAAGGCGATGATGGATCCGCTCGCCGCGATTTCGCGCATTGCCGGCTCCGGATTGCAGACGCAGTCCAAACGCCTGCAGATCATTTCCGAGAACCTCGCCAATGCCGAATCGACCGGCTCCACCCCCGGCGCCGACCCGTTCCGTCGCAAGACCATCAGCTTCAAGAGCGAGATGGATCGCCTCGTCGGCGCGGAACTCGTCGGCATCCGCAATGTCGGCACCGACCGCTCGCCGTTTCGCATCGAGCACGATCCCGGCCATCCCGCAGCCGACGAAAACGGCAACGTGAAAAAGCCCAACGTCAACATGCTGATGGAAATGGCCGATCTGCGCGAGGCCAACCGCTCCTATGAAGCCAATCTCCAGATCATCAAGAAAGCCCGCTCGATGGTCAACGCCACCATCGACCTGTTGAGGAACTGATCATGATCGATGCCGTCGCCAGTCTTCCCGGCGCCGCCGGGCTCGCCGCCCCGACCTCCGGGGTCGAACGCAAGGCCGCCACCGCATTGACGGGCGCTGTCCAACAGCCCCAGCGCACCGATTTCTCGCAGGTCCTGTCTCAGGTCGCGCGCGATGGCGTGAGCCGGATTCAGGCCGCCGAAGCGACGTCGCTCCAGGGGCTGCAGGGTCAGGCCTCGGTGCAGCAGGTCGTCGAGGCGGTAATGAGCGCGGAGCAGACGCTCAACACCGCGATCGCGGTACGCGACAAGGTCGTGCAGGCCTACCAGGAAATCA
>NZ_DATGCW010000336.1:0-2039 GCF_035311605.1 Saliniramus sp. | reverse complement strand
TGTTCCAGAATTCGGCAAGCATTCCGTCCCCATCAGCCAGTCCCTGTCATCCGCGACAGAATGCACGAAGGGGTTGAAGACCGGCTTGAGAAACTTGGTTTTCACCCGCTGAACGCGATTGCTGCAATTGCGTGGACTGTGCTGTCGCCGGGCTCTGCCGGCGACAGCGATCGCATCAATCGATATCGGCGACGGCTTCGGCCGCACCGCCGGAGACCTTCTGGGCCAGCGAGGCTTCCATGAACGGATCGAGCGCGCCATCAAGCACATCGTTCGGGCTCGTCGACTGCCTGCCCGTGCGCAGATCCTTTACGAGCTGGTAGGGCTGAAGCACATACGAGCGAATCTGGTGGCCCCAGCCGATCTCCGATTTGGAGGAGGCCTCGGCATTCGCCTTCTCTTCGCGCATCTTCAGTTCGCGCTCATAGAGCCTCGCGCGCAGCATGTCCCAGGCCTTGGCGCGGTTTTTATGCTGAGAGCGCTCCTGCTGACACGCCACCACGATACCCGTAGGAATATGCGTGATGCGCACGGCGGAATCGGTCGTATTGACGTGCTGACCACCGGAGCCCGACGCCCGATACGTGTCGATGCGGCATTCGGATTCCGCCACCTCGATATCGATCTTGTCGTCGACCACCGGATAAACCCAGACGGAGGCGAAGCTGGTATGGCGGCGCGCATTGGAATCGAAGGGTGAAATCCGCACCAGGCGATGCACTCCCGATTCCGTCTTCGCCCAGCCATAGGCGTTATGGCCCTTGACCATGAGCGTCGCGCTCTTGATGCCGGCTTCTTCGCCGTCGGAGACCTCGACAACCTCGACCTTGAAGCCGCGCTTCTCGGCCCAGCGGATATACATCCGCATCAGCATCTGGGCCCAGTCCTGGCTCTCGGTGCCGCCGGCGCCGGAATGGACCTCGATGAACGTGTCGTTGGAATCCGCCTCGCCGGAGAGCAGTGCCTCGATCTGGGCGCGCTCCGCTTCGCCTTCCAGGCTGCGCAGCGCGCTCTCACCTTCGGCGACAGTGTCGGCATCACCCTCGGCATCGCCGAGTTCGATCAGGGTAATGGCGTCCTCGAGTTCCTGTTCGAGACGCTTGATCGTCTCGATCTGGTTTTCCAGCGAAGTGCGTTCGCGCATGAGTTTCTGCGCGGCATCCGCATCATTCCAGAAATCGGGATTCTCGGACAGGGCGTTCAGTTCGGCGAGACGGCGCTGGGCATGATCCCAGTCAAAGATGCCTCCTCAGCAGCCCTATGGACTGCTTGGCGGTCTCGACCAATGCTTCGAATTCGGCGCGCATGGTACTCGTGATCATCCTTTTGCGAGACGTGAATCGGATCATTGATCCTGCGCGCAGGCGATACCAGTTTGCGGGGGCGATTGCAAAGGGTCGCGGCGCGCCCCGGCCTTTATCCTTGACAGGAAGGGCGAAATCGCAGATCGATCCGCGCAATGATGCAATGCGCTTGCAGGAGTTCGTCGTGGCCACTTCCGGCATGCAGATGACCGCAATGCCCAGCCCGCAGAGCCGTTCAGGCTCTCGCGAGACGAAAACGACGTGCTTCACGGGAACGCGCGTGAAAACGACGCGCTGAACGCTTCCTCGCCGTGGAGAACTCTCCCGCCCGGCGGGAGGAGCAGGCGGCAGGTCAATGGCCGCCGCATCGCCGCCGAAGGGGAGAGCGTTTCTTTCAGGAGCTTGAAAAAGATGGGTTACAAGGTCGCCGTTGTCGGCGCGACCGGCAATGTCGGGCATGTTCTGCTCGATATCCTCGCCGAGCGCGCTTTTCCCGCCGATGAAGTCGTGGCACTGGCCTCGCGCCGCAGCCAGGGCAAGGAAGTCTCGTTCGGTGATAAGACCCTGAAGACGAAAGCGCTGGAGACGTACGATTTTTCCGATATCGACATCTGCCTGATGTCGGCCGGCGGCGACGTCTCGAAGGAATGGGCGCCGCGCATCGCCGCACAGGGCGCTGTCGTGATCGATAATTCGAGCGCCTGGCGCTACGATCAAGATGTGCCGCTGATCGTG
>NZ_DATGCW010000335.1:0-10342 GCF_035311605.1 Saliniramus sp. | reverse complement strand
CACGTCGCCTCCCGGCAACTCACCCCGGAAGCCTACCTCGCCGCCGCGCGATCCCACTGGTCAATCGAAAACGGTCTCCATTGGGTACTCGACATGACTTTCGACGAGGATCGCGCCCGCAACCGAAAGGACAATGGCCCGGAAAACCTCGCCATTCTCCGAAAGCTCGCCCTCAACGTTCTCAAACGCGCCAGACCCAAAATCTCTATCCGACGAAAAAGAAAACGCTCCGGATGGTCCAACGACTTCGCACGATCCGTCATCGGTCAAGTGCGATAGCCCTGTGCGCAGGCGTGCCAGCCCTTGACTTTCGCCGCCGCCACCCGTAACGAGCAAGTTCGATTTCGTCGCAGAGCCGAAATGCGAGCAACCGACCGGTCCGTGAGGCCGGAGGTCCACGCCCGACAGCGCGTTGCGCCCTCGGGCGTGTTTTGCGTTATCGCATCGACGCTCTGCAGCCATTCAGGCGGGAAGGAAGCATCATGTTCGAAGGATTATCCGAACGCCTTTCCGGTATTCTCGGGGGGCTGACGCGGCGCGGCAAGCTCTCCGATCAGGATGTGCAGAACGCCCTGCGCGAGGTACGCCGCGCCCTGCTGGAGGCGGATGTCGCGCTTGAAGTGGTGCGCTCCTTCACCGATCGCGTGCGCGAGCGGGCGGTGGGCGCGGAGGTCGTCAAGTCGGTCACGCCGGGGCAGATGGTCGTCAAGATCGTCAATGATGCGCTGGTCGAGATGCTCGGCGCCGAGGCCGAGACGATCAATCTCAATGCCACGCCCCCGGTGCCGATCCTGATGGTCGGTCTCCAGGGCTCGGGCAAGACCACGACGACCGCCAAGATTGCGCGTCGCCTCAAGGAGCGTGACAAAAAACGCGTGCTGATGGCCTCCCTCGACACCCGCCGTCCGGCGGCGATGGAGCAGCTTGCCGTGCTGGGCGGGCAGGTCGAGGTCGATACGCTGCCCATCGTCACCGGCCAGACCGCGCCGCAGATCGCGCGCCGCGCCATGGAGGCGGGGCGGCTCGGCGGCTATGACGTGGTGATGCTCGACACGGCGGGCCGCGTCACCGTCGACGAGGCGCTGATGGGCGAGGCGGCGGAGGTCGCGCGCACCGTCGATGCGCATGAAGTGCTGCTCGTGGCCGACGCGCTGACCGGGCAGGACGCGGTCAACACCGCGCGCGCCTTCGACGAGCGGATGGGGCTCACCGGCATCGTGCTCACCCGCATGGATGGCGATTCGCGCGGTGGCGCGGCGCTTTCGATGCGCGCGGTGACGGGCAAGCCGATCAAGCTGATCGGCACCGGCGAAAAGGTTGATGCGCTGGAGGAGTTCCACCCCTCGCGCGTGGCCAACCGCATTCTCGGCATGGGCGACATCGTTTCGCTGGTCGAGAAGGCGTCGGAATCCATCGACCAGGAAGAGGCCGTGCGCATCGCTGAGAAGATGCGCAAGGGCAAGTTCGATCTGGCCGATCTGCGCAACCAGCTCGCGCAGATGGAGAAGATCGGCGGCGTCGGCGGGCTGATGGGGATGATGCCCGGCATGGGCGCCATGAAGAAGCAGCTCGAAGGCGCCAATGTCGACGACAAGGTGATCAAGCGCCAATGCGCCATCATCGATTCGATGACGCCGAAGGAGCGCCGTAGCCCCGATATCCTCAAGGCCTCGCGTAAGAAGCGCATCGCCGCCGGCGCGGGCATGAAGGTCGAGGACGTCAACAAGCTTCTGAAGATGCATCGCCAGATGGCGGACATGATGAAGCAGATGGGCAAGAACAAGCGCGGCGGCATTGCCGGGGCGCTCGGCTCGATGTTCGGCCTCGGCGGTGGCGGCATGCCCGGCGGGATTCCGGGTGGCATGCCCGGCGGGATGCCCAATCCGAGCCCGGAAATGCTCGAACAGGTCAAGAAGCAGATGGGCGGTCAATTACCGCCCGGCATGGGTGGCGGTGGTATCCCGCCGATGCCGCCCGATCTCGGTGGCGGTAAAGGCGAGGGCAAGAAGGATGCCCCTTCGCTGCCCGGTCTCGGCGGTGGCGGCGCGGGCGGGCCGAAGCTGCCCGGTCTCGGCCTGCCCTTCGGCGGAGGCAAGAAGAAGTGATCAACGCGGTTCCGGTTCTGGAGACGCCCCGTCTCACCCTGCGCGGCTGGCGCGAGACCGATTTCCCCGGTTTTGCGGCATTTTGCGCGGATGAGGCGACGCGGCGTTTCATTCCGGGCGCGGAAACCGAACCGAAGGCCTGGCAGCGCATGTGCGGCTTTGCCGGGCAATGGAGCCTGCGCGGTTACGGTTTCTGGGCGCTGGAGCGCAAGGATGACGGTGCCTTTGTCGGCTATGCCGGCTTCTTCCATCCGCCCGACTGGCCGGAGCCCGAGCTCGGTTGGGGATCGGTTCCGGCTTATCGCGGTGCGGGTTTCGTCACTGAAGCCGCGCGGCGCATGCGCGCGTACGCCTATCAGGATCTGGGATGGAAGACGCTGGTCAGCTTCATCCATCCCGAGAACCATCCCTCCGTGCAAGTCGCCCTTCGCCTCGGCGCGACCCATGAGCGGGATCACGAATTGCGGGAAATGCGGCTCGGCGCCTGGCGCCATCCGTCTCCTGCGCAATGTCGCGACTGAACCAACTGGAGAAAAAGACAATGGCCCTCAAGATTCGTCTCACCCGTGGTGGCGCCAAGAAGCGCCCGTATTATCGCATCATCGTCGCCGATTCGCGCTTCCCGCGCGATGGCCGCTTCATCGACCGGATCGGCGCCTATGACCCGATGAAGCCGAAGGATGCCGCCGATCGCGTCGTGCTTGATGTCGAGAAGGCGAAGGAATGGCTCGCCAAGGGTGCGCAGCCGACCGATCGCGTCGCCCGCTTCCTCGACCAGGCCGGCCTGATGAAGCGCGCAGCCCGCAACAATCCGGAAAAGGCGAAGCCCGGCAAGAAGGCCGAGGAGCGCGCTGCAGAGCGGGCCGAGAAGGCTGCCGCCGCCGCTGCGCCTGCCGAAGGCGAAGGCGCTGCCGCCGAGTGACCGGCACGCATTCTGACCGGAAGGTGGCTGCGTGATGGGTGCCGGATCGAAACGGCGCGGATCGCGTCCCCCGGCGGGTGCATCCCGCCGGCCCGCCCGGCCCGGTATGGATCGGGCGAATGGCGGCGCGCGCGCAAAAGTGTCCGCTGCGCCCGCCTCATCCCTGCCCGACGATGCCGTACGCATCGGCGAATGCGGGCGCGCGCACGGGCTGCACGGCGAATTGCGGCTGAAATCCTTCACGGATGATCCAGCCATGCTGGCGCGTTACGAACCGCTCTTCGACGAGGGCGGCAAGCTTCGCGTCATCAAGGCGATGCGTCCGGCGCCCGGCGGGTCGGCGGATATCTTTCTCGCGCGCATCGAGGGCGTTGACGACCGCAACGCGGCGGAAGCACTCAACCGGTGCGGGCTCTATACCACCCGAGATGCGCTCGCAACGCTCGATCCGCCAGAGGAAGACGAGTTCCTGCTTGCCGATCTGATCGGCCTGAAGGCAGTGACCCCGCTGGGCGAAATGCGCGGAACGGTGGTCGAGGTGCCCGATTACGGCGCCGGAACGCTGATCGGCATCGCCCCGGTCGCCGATGCGAATGCGCCGCTGCGGGCCGGCGCGCGCGGCAATACCGTGCTTCTGCCCTTCACCAGGGCGTTCTTCCCCGAGATCGACATTGCCGATGGGCGCATCGTGGTCGATGCGCCTGATGATGTCTTCGAAGCCGATGCCGGTGATTTGCCTCCTGACGAGGCGGAGTGAGCCTGATGTGGCGTGCCGATATCCTCACGCTCTATCCGGAGATGTTTCCCGGCCCACTCGGTAGCTCGCTTTCCGGTGATGCGCTCGCACGCGGGCTCTGGTCGCTCAACACGCATCAGATCCGCGATCACGGGCGCGGGCGTCATCGCGCTGTCGATGATACCCCCGCCGGCGGCGGCCCCGGCATGGTGATCCGCGCGGATGTGCTCGGCGAGGCGCTCGATGCGGTGAGTGTTGCGGATGATCCGCGTCCGCGTCTGTACATGAGCCCGCGCGGGCGCCGGCTCGATCAGGGGCTCGTGCGCGAGCTCGCAGAAGGGCCGGGCGCCGTCATGCTTTGCGGGCGCTTCGAGGGCATCGACGAGCGGGTGATCGCGGGGCGCGATCTGATCGAGGTCTCGATCGGTGATTACGTGCTCTCGGGTGGCGAGCTCGCGGCGATGGTGATGCTCGATGCCTGCGTGCGGCTGTTGCCGGGCGTGATGGGGGCGAGCGCGTCGGGGGAGGAGGAGAGCTTCGAATCCGGGTTGCTCGAATATCCGCATTATACCCGCCCCCGCGAATGGGAGGGGCGGGCGATCCCCGATATCCTGCTCTCGGGCGATCACGGCGCGATTGCCCGCTGGCGGCGCGAACAGGCGCTCAGGATCACGCGCGAACGGCGCCCGGATCTGCGCGCCGCATCCGATGATCAGCCGGAATGAGGCAGTTTCGGGGCCCGGCTTGATCTGGCGCAAGGCGAGGCGGGCCGGGTGCAGGCAATCTGGCGGGTGAAATCACTGATCAGGCAACGGGGCGCATCGTGACCAAGCTCGCCATTCTCGTCTTCATCTTCACTGCACCGACTTTCGCCGGTATTTTCGTCATCGGCGTACTGACGGTCGATATGGCGATGGCCAGCGCCATGCCGATCGTCCTTGCCGCGCTCGCAGGTGTCCTTCTCGCCGCACCGGCGAGCTGGTTCATCGCGAAGGCGATCATGAACGCGACGCGCTCGCCGAAGAACGAAAACGCCTGACGGGTCAGTCCGTAACGACCGGCCCGTCCGGGATCGCAGCGCCGTAGAAGATCACGCTGGCGCCCAGTTGCGGGCGTTCCTTCAGATACGCTGCGATCTCCGTGAGCGTTCCGAACCGCGCCTGCGCATCCGGCAGGCTCGCCTGTGTGGCGACGACGCAGGGCGTGTCGGCGGGAAGGCCCCGGGCGATCAGGGCCTTGACGAGGAGCGCAAAGGTCGCCTTGCCCATGAAGACGCAGGTCGTGGCGCCGGGATCGGCCAGAGCGGCGATGTCGAGATCCTGTGGCAATTGCCCGTCGACATCGTGGCCCGTGACGAATTGCAGGCGCCGCGCCACGCCGCGCCTGGTCAGGGAGAAGCCCAGTTCCGCCGCTGCCGCCGTCGCTGCGGTGACGCCGGGGACGATCTCGAAGGCAATACCCGCTTCGCGCGCGGCGACGATCTCCTCATCGAGGCGACCGAAGATCGTCGGATCGCCGGATTTCAGCCGCACCACCCGCTGCCCCATCTTCGCATGCGCCACCATCAGCCGGCTCACCTGCGACTGCTTGGGCGAGACCCGCCCCGCGCGCTTGCCCACCGCGATCAGCTCGGTCTGTGCACTGGCGTGCTTGAGCAGCGGCCCGGCGCCGAGATCGTCGAACAGGATCACATCAGCGGCCTCGATGCGCTTGACCGCACGGATTGTCAGGAGATCGGGATCGCCGGGGCCGGCGCCGATCATGGTGATGTGACCGCCCTTCGCGGGTGTCTCGGACATCGTTTTCAGGCTCCGTTGTCATGCGCATCGAAGGCGCTGATCAGGTGGAAGAAGGACCCGGTGACATGGCCGCGCCGGGAACCGGTCTCAGGCACCTCCTTGCCATTGGCGTCGACGACCCGCGCGAGCGGCTCGTCGGGCTGGGCCAGGATGGTGGTATAATGGAATTCGTGCCCGCGCAGCGCCGCACCCGGCGCATGGCCTGGTATCGGCGCATGCAGGGTGGCGTGGCGGTAGCCCAGATGCATGGAGCGTTTGGCGAAGGAGGTTTCGAGTCCGATCAGCCCGGCCATTTCATGTCGCACACCCTCGGCATCGATCAGCCCCGCGCCCAGCGCCATGTAGCCGCCGCACTCGCCATGGACCGGGCGCGTGCGCGCGCATTCATGCAGGCCCTTGCGGAAGTTCTGGGCCTGGGCAAGCCGCCCGGCATGAAGTTCCGGATAGCCGCCGGGAAGCCAGACCACGTCGCAGGCCGGGTCCGGCGCCACGTCGGCGAGCGGCGAGAACGGGATGATCTCGGCCCCCGCCGCGCGCCAGCGATCGAGCAGATGCGGATAGACGAAGCTGAAGGCTGCGTCGCGGGCGAGCGCGATGCGCTGACCGGGCGGGGTGACGGGGGTGGCGCGGGTTTCGCTCATGGAAAGCCGCGAGGGTGCCGCCAGCGCCGTGAGCGCGTCGAGATCGATATGGTCTTGCGCGAAATCCGCCAGCGCGTCGAGACGGGCGGCGAGGTCTTCGGTATCGCCGGCCTGGACAAGGCCGAGATGGCGCTCGGGCAGGACGAGATCGGCGCGTTTGGGCATGGCGCCGAGCACCGGAATGCCGGCCTTCTCCATGCCCTTGCGCAGCAGCATGTCGTGGCGCGGGCTCGCGACGCGGTTGAGGATGACGCCGGCCAGCGTGATATCGTCGCGGTAGAGCCGGCAGCCGAGCGCGATGGCGGCGGCGGACTGGGCCTGGCCGGAGACGTCGATCACGAGAATCACGGGCCATTCGGTCAAGGCGGCGATATCCGCATTCGAGCCATCGCCGGAGGCACCGGGCTGTGCCACGCCGTCGAACAGGCCCATCGAACCCTCGGCGATAGCGATATCCGAATCGCTCCCGCGTGCGAGCAGTTCCGCGAGCTGCGCCCTGGTGAAGGCCCAGCTGTCGAGATTGAAGGAGGGGCGACGCGCCGCCGCGCTGTGGAAGGCGGGGTCGATATAATCGGGCCCGCATTTGAAGGGCTGAACCGTGAGACCGCGCCGGCTGAGCGCGCGCTGGATGCCGAGCGTCACCGTGGTCTTGCCCGAGCCGGAGCGCGGCGCGGCAATGATCAACCCGCGCGGTGCCGGTGTCGGTGCCGGATTCGGCGTATCGCCCATTTGCATTTCTCCTGACAGAAACCTCGCACGGTCCTATAACGCATTTGATGGAGAAAACAGGCCCGAAGACCGAATTGCGTCGTGGATGGACCACGGGAAGCTGCGCCACCGCCGCCGCCCGGGCCGCCTTCCATGCGCTGCATCGCGGCGATTTCCCCGATCCCGTGACGATCGCCCTGCCGAGCGGTGACCGGGTGGCGTTCTCGCTCGCCATGCATGATCTCGGCGAAGGATTCGCGCGCGCGGGCATCGTCAAGGATGCCGGTGACGATCCGGATGCCACCCACGGGGCGCTGATCATCACGAAGGTCACGCGCAACGCGCCGGGTGCCGGCATTGCTTATCGCGCGGGGGAGGGGGTCGGTACGGTGACGCTGCCCGGCCTGCCGCTGCCGCCGGGCGAGCCGGCGATCAATCCGGTGCCGCGCGCCATGATCGCGCAGGCGATCCAAGAGGAAGCGCAGGCGCTTGGCGTACCCGCCGATGCGGTGGTCGAGATCGCTATTCCCGATGGCGAGGCGATCGCGCGCAAGACGATGAATCCGCGTCTGGGCATTATCGGCGGTCTCTCGATCCTGGGCACGCGCGGCATCGTCATCCCGTTTTCCTGCGCCGCCTGGATCCATTCGATCCATCGCGGCGTGGATGTGGCCCGCGCCGCCGGGATCGACCATGTGGCGGGCTCCACCGGCAACACGTCTGAACGCGCCATCGCGGCGCTGGATGATTTGCCCGAGATCGCGCTGATGGATATGGGCGATTTCGTCGGCGGCATGCTGAAATATATCCGCAAGCACCCAATTCCGCGCGTCACCATCGCCGGCGGATTCGCCAAGATGGTGAAGCTCTCGCAGGGGCTGATCGATCTGCATTCGCGCTCCGGCAGCGTCGATCTCGTGCATCTCGCGCGCCTCGCCGGGGAGGCGGGGGCCTCGGATGAACTCGTCGCGGCCATCCCGCAGATGAATTCTGCCCTCGAAGCGCTTCAGCGTGCGGATGCGGAAGGCATCGATATTGCCGGCATCGTCGCCGCTCATGCGGTCAAGACCGCCGCGCGGCTGGTGCGCGATACTGATATCGGTGTCGATGTCGCGATCTTCGACCGCGAGGGAAAGCTACGCGCCCGGACTCCGATCACCACCGCCGCCAACGTCACCGCCATCGCCTGAGCGATAGCGTCGGTGATAGCCGGCATCGTAGAGGGCGCTGTCGCGGAAATCCGAGGCGCCGAGCACGCGCCCGACCACGATCAGCGCCGTGCGCTCGACCGGGTCTTTTGCATGGATCGCGCCGATCGTCTCCAGCGTGCCGCGCAGGATGCGCTCGTCGGGCCATGAGGCGCGGTAGACGATGGCGACGGGACAATCGGCGCCGTAATGCGGGATCAGGCGCTCGACCACGTCGTCGAGGACGTGGATCGAGAGATGGATCGCGAGCGTCGCGCCGGTGGCGGCGAAGGCTTCCAGCTTCTCGGCCTCCGGCATGGCTGAGGCGCGCCCGGAAGTGCGGGTCAGGACGAGGCTCTGGGCGACTTCCGGGAGGGTGAATTCGCGGCCCAGAGCTGCGGCGGCTGCGGAGAAGGCGGGCACGCCCGGGGTGATCGTATAGGGGATGCCGCGTGCCTCCAGCCGGCGCAACTGCTCGCCCATGGCGCTCCAGACCGACATATCCCCCGAATGCAGCCGTGCGACCTCGAGCCCGGCCTCATGCGCGCGGACATATTCCGCCTCGATCGCGTCGAGATCCATCGGTGCGGTGTTGATCACCCGCGCATCGGGCGGGCAGAGCGCGATGATCTCGGGCGGGACCAGCGAGCCGGCATAGAGACAGACCGGGCAGCGCGCCACGAGATCGCGCCCGCGCACGGTGATGAGATCGGGGGCGCCCGGCCCGGCGCCGATGAAATGCACGCTCATGTCTTGTCCTTCTGCGTCGAATGCGCGAGTGCGACCGCCGCTGTTGCCATGCGGTCGGCGCCGATCATGCGCGCCACGATGAGCCGCGCCTCGCCCGATGGCGCACCTTGCGCCGCCGCAGCGAGCGCCGCCGCCTCGCAAAGGCTCGCCCCTCCGGGCAGGCGGGTGACGCGGGTTTCGCGGGTAGTGACGTTTTGCGCCTGCGCGGCGAGTGCCGCTGCGTCGAGGGCAAGGATGGTGAGGCCGTGGCGGGCGGCGAGGGTGCGCATGGCAGGGCTCTCGGCCTTGTCGCTCGCGCTCGCGAGAACGGGTGGCGGGCGCGCGCCGGGCGCCTTCGCCATGGCGGCGGCGATGGCTGCACCGAGGACGGCATCGAGGCTCTCAGGGCTCGCTTCTCCGCGAAAGCCGAGGCCGATGATGAAGGGGGACGGCGTGTCCGTCATCGCCGATAGCACCATTGCGTCACCGGCATCGCCGCGCGCCAGCCGCGCATCTCGCCGACCGGGGTGACGCGGGAGAGCGCGATGCGGGTAAGATCACCGCCCAGCCGCGCATGCAGATCGATGAGCATTGCCTCGCTTTCCAACGTCACCGCGTTGATCACGAGCCGCCCGCCGGGTTTGAGCGCGGCGAGCGCGGAATCGATCACCCCTTCGCGCGAGGCGCCGCCGCCGATGAAGATCGCATCCGGGGGCTCCAGCCCGTCGAGCGCGTCAGGCGCGCGCCTGAGGCGGAAATCGACATGCGGCACGCCGAGCGCCAGCGCATTCTGCGCCGCGCGCCCCAGCCGGTCCGGGCGCGCCTCGATGCCGATGGCACGGTTATGCGGATGGGCGAGGCACCATTCGATGGCGACAGAACCCGCCCCGGCGCCGATATCCCAGAGCAATTCGCCCGGCCGGGGCGCGAGCGCAGACAGCGTCAGCGCCCGGATCTCGCGCTTGGTGAGCTGGCCGTCATTGGCGAAATAGTCGTCGGGCAGGCCGGGCGCGCGGGGGATCAGGGCTGCATCGGGACCGGCCTCGACAGTGATGGCGAGGGCGACCGGGGTGGTGATGTCATCGGGAAGCGTTGCATCCGCGCGCAGGCTACGGATGCGCTCATGCGGGCCGCCGAGGCGTTCGAGCAATATGAGGCGAGAGGCGCCGCAGCCGGTCTCGCGCAGGAGTGCGGCGGCCTCGGCAATCGCCGCGCCGTCGCGCACCAGCACGATCAGCTTGGCGTCGTGATGCAGATGCGGGCGTATCAGGCGGATCGGGCGAGCGTGAAGACCCAGCGTCACACACTCCTCGAGCCGCCAGCTGAGACGGGCGCAGGCGAGGGAGAACGTCGCGGGGGCGGGGTGGATTGTGAGCGCGTCGATCGGCAGATAACGCATCAGGCTGCCCCCGGCGCCATGCCATAAGGGGTCGCCGGAGGCCAGGATGGCGATACGCAGGGCGGGTTCGGTCGCGTGGCGCGCAAGCAGTTCTTCGAGCGAATCGGCAAAGGGCG
>NZ_DATGCW010000334.1:0-22288 GCF_035311605.1 Saliniramus sp. | reverse complement strand
ACCGAGCGCGAGTTGCACGGCGAAGAGCAGCACGGGCAGGCCGAAGACCGAGTTCATGCCCGGCGGGGCCGGGAGGCAATTGGGCAGGCTGAAGAGGATGATGACGAAGCCGAAAGCACGTTCGCCGAAAGCCTCGATGATCTCGCGCACGCTGATCGTGTCACCCGGCGCCGTTTCGATCACGGCGCGCAGGACGAGGGAGACGCGCTTGTGCTCCATCGCCTCGTGCAGGAGTCGTGCGCGTTGGCTGGTCAGTCTCTCGCAGCGCTGATCACCGGGCGAATCCATGCTCAATCCCAGAAATCAGGCAGGGCAGGCGGCAGATGCGGCCCGACCCGCAACGCCGCGCAACGGGTAGCGAGGCCGGTCGCATCATCGGTCTCGACCGCGAGCCCCGCAAGCGCACCCTCGCCCTGCGCCGCCTCGAATCGCGATCCCGGCGTCTTCTGCAGGAAGCGCCGCAAGGGCTCGTCCTTGCCCATGCCGAGCACGGAATCGTAATCGCCGCACATGCCGAGATCCGAAATATAGGCCGTGCCGCCCGGCAGCACACGATAATCGGCGGTCGGAACATGGGTATGCGTGCCGACGACGAGGCTGGCGCGTCCGTCGCAAAAATGCCCCATCGCCTGCTTTTCGCTGGTCGCCTCGGCGTGAAAATCGACGACGACGGCATCCGCGCCGTAGCCCAGCGGACAATCCGTGAGCGCTTCCTCGACCCGGGTGAAGGGGCAATCCATCGCGTCCATGTAGATCCGACCCATCGCGTTGACCACGAGCACCCGGGCCCCGCGCGCCGTCTCCACCATGGTGGCTCCGCGACCCGGCGTTCCGGCCGGGAAGGTGGCCGGACGTACCAGACGATGCTCGCGCTCGATGAAGACGAGCGCCTCGCGCTGGTCGAAAGCATGATTGCCCAGCGTGATCGCGTCGACACCCGCCGCGAAGAGGTCTTCGCAGATCGCCTCGGTGATGCCGAACCCGCCGGCGGCATTCTCGCCGTTGATGATGACGCAATCAAGATCCCAGCGATCGCGCAGACCGGGGAGATGCCCGGTCACGGCTTCGCGACCGGGACGTCCGACGACGTCACCGAGAAACAAAAGACGCATCCGTTCAGGCCCTTCTGGCCGTCGCCACGAACGGGCAGCGGGGTCTGGCTGGCATCGTGCCGCGCACACGGGTATCAGTCACACAAGGTCTCCGTTTCGGTCACGATGCAGTCGAGGCGCCGGTCATGTGGCTCTGCGGGGATGCTGTCGGCGCGCTGTATGTCGAAAGCAAGGCCGATGGTGGTGATGGGTTTTTCCCGCGTCAAGGCTGCAATGGCGCGATCGTAATGCCCCTTGCCGTAGCCGATACGGTTACGGGCGCGATCGAAACGCGAAAGCGGCATCACCAGGATATCCGGGGTGAGCGTTTCGCTCTCCTCGGATGGCGCGCTGACGCCGAAAGCGCCGCGAATCAGGGGCTCGCCGGGTTGCCAGCGCAGAAAGATCAGACGCGGATCACGCACCAGTGGCAGCGCGAGAATGAAGCCGCGCTGCGCGAGCGCCCCGAGGAGCGCGAAGGTGTCGACTTCCGAGTGTATCGGCGCATAGCCGGACACGATGCGCCGTTGCGCATGGGCAGCATCGCATACGGGCAGGGCGAGAACCCGTTGCGCGATGAGACGCGATGCCTTTTCGCGATAGGCACGATCAAGTTCATCGCGCCCGGCGAGGCCGGCACGGCGCAAGACTTCCTTCTCGGCGGCTCTGTCGTTCAGGGCTGGCCTCTTCGCGGATGGCCCCGCGATGATGCGGGCAGCGGACGGGAACGAAAACGTGCGGTGCCGCGATGGCCGTTGGAGATGCGATCCCGGGAACCTACAGCGTAGGTGGGCGCCGTGTGTCCCGGTCCACGGACCGGGTCAGGGACAGCTCCCTTCAGGATCATTAAGGCCCCGGGGAAAAATTCTCCTGACGCACCCCGCAGCACCGCTTCGCGAATGTAATGTCGCCCGGTGCATTCGCAAAGGGCTATTTCGACGTGGCGCGCAGGAATGCGGGCATGGCCGATTGCGTGAGCGATCCGACGGCTGATTTCATGACGTGTGCGATCAGCTGCGCAGATACTTGATCAGCGCGGCAATGCCGAGGCCGAGCAGCAGGAGGACGAGGATCGAGGTGATCGCCATGCCCCAGAAGGCGCCGCCGCCATGCATGGTTTCGCTCATCATCGCGATGGTTTCCTCATGGGTCGGTGCGGGCCACGCCGCGATAGCGCGCGAACGGTTCGGAACGGCTGCCCTCGAAGAGGACGACCTCATAGGCATCATCCTCCGTGCCCGGCACTTCCATGCCCGGTGAGCCGATCGGCATGCCCGGAACGCTGATCCCCGTGGCATCGGGGCGTTCACGCAGAAGGCGTCCCACGGCCTCGGCGGGAACATGGCCTTCGACCACGTAACCCGCAATTTCAGCGGTATGGCACGAGGCGAGCCCCGGGGGCACGCCGAGCCGTGCCTTGATGCGGTTGATCTGCGAGGTCGCACGGGTCTCCACGGCGAAGCCCGCCTCCCGCATATGCGCGACCCATGCGCTGCAACAGCCGCAGCCGGGATCGTAATGCACGATCACCGTCTCTGCATCCGGGCCAGCAATCGCCGGCATCGTGGCGATCGCGAAAGCTGCCCCGCTTGTGATGACGAATTGGCGTCGGTTCATGATGTTGCTCCTCGTGATGGACGTGCGCGTGATCGAGCGCGAAGATGGCGGCGGCAAGCATGTCTGCAATCGCTGCAATGGAAAAGATGAGACAATGCAGGACAAGCCGTTGTTCTATCCTCGACCCTCCAAGACACGCTGCGAATCGCGCGCGCACCGAACCTTGGGGCAGTCAACCCTCCGAAGCACTCTGGCCATGCCATGCGGAACACCTTGTTCACACACGACAATCAGGATCATAGACCTTCCCGCCATGGTAAACTCAAGGGGCAATCGCGCCATCCGATCAAATTCGAGGACCGGTGGCCGAAGCGTGATGATTTCTTCCCACTGCATACGGCACATCGCTATCCGCACGAAGCGCAGACAACCAATCAATATTCCGCGATACCCCTCCCGCCGGCTCACCCTTCCCCGTCCAGAACCGCCAGCAATCCCTGCTGCAGCGCCTGCATCAGGGCGCGGACGGGGCGGGGGGTGAGGCGGCGCGCGGGGGTGATCAGACGGATATCGGCGCTCTGGGCCTGCTCCCAGTCGGGCAGCACACGCACGAGCCGCCCCGCCGCGACCTCGCCCTGCACATCCCAGCTCGATTTGAGTGCGACGCCAAGACCGGCGATACAGAGTCGGGTGAGTGCGTCACCGGACAGGTTCGTCACACGCCGGCGCGGGGTGACACTTGCCTGTTCGCCATCCGGTCCCCGCAGGCTCCAACGCAGGGCATCGCCGAGCCAGAGCCCCTCATGCGCGGCAAGATCAGCGGGCGCGGAGATCGAGGCATGGTTCTCCAGATAACCCGGCGCAGCGACGAGAATGCGCCGGTTGGGCGCGACGCGCCGGGGAATGTGATGATCGGCGTCATGGCCGCCGATGCGCAGCGCGATATCGATCTGGTCGCGATCGAGATCCTGAAAGCGGTCGGAAAGATGCAGTTCGACGCTGATTCCGGGATGCGCGGGCAGGAAATCCGCGAGAATCGGCGCAACGGCGATCTCGCCCAACCGCGTGGGCGCGGCCAGGCCGACATGACCCGACAGCCTTTCCACTTCCGTCTGCTTCTCGGAAAATGCCCGTGCGGCGAGGGTGAGCCCGCGTGCCTCCCCGAGCTTGATCCGGCCCGCCGTCGTCAGATGCAACCCGGTCGGCAGCCTGTTGAACAGGCGCTGCCCGAGTGCCTCCTCCAGCCTGTCGAGCCGGCGCGAAATGCTCGACACTGCCTGCCCGCGCCGGCGCGCCACCGCCGAGAAGCTGCCATGGCGTGCGAGGGCTTCAAAAAGTTCGAGATCGCCGATCAGGTCCATGCCGATGCCGCCTAAAAGGTTTTGCGTAGCACGCAAACCCTTTTAGCAAAAAACCTTTATTCTGCAAAAGTTGCCTGCCCCGCATGCTCCGGCCAGCCCATACCGGAGTGCGACCATGACCATCTCACCCGCGCACCGCCCGCTTCCCGCGCCCCGATACCGCAAGCCAGTGCTCTTCTTCCTCTGCGGCGCCTTCGTCGTTCTATGGAGTTCGGGATTCGTCGGGGCCAAATACGGCCTCGACCATGCCGGAACCTTCACGTTGCTTTTCTGGCGCTATCTCCTCGTCGTTGCGGTTCTCGGCCTGCTCGTCACGCTGATGCGGCAATGGCGGCCCCTGACGCGTGCCGAATGGACGCGCCATGCGGTGATCGGCGCACTCGCCCATGCGGGCTGGCTCGCCGCCGTTCTGGGCGCGATCGATCTCGGGCTCTCGGCAGGCCTTGCCGCCTTCATCACCGCCCTGCAGCCGATCATGACCGGCGCTTTGTCCGCCCGGATGACGGGTGAGCGGGTGAGCATGCGGGAATGGGCGGGGCTGGTGCTCGGTGTGGGTGCGGTCGCGCTCGTCATCGGTGACGGGATCGCGCTCGGGGGATCGCTGGTTGCCTATGCGTTGCCGTTCCTCGCAGTGGCGGCGATCACGATCGCCTCTCTTGTGGATCGCGCGGCGCATGTGGCATGCGACGCTCAGGCAGCGAAACCGGCCACGCCGCTGCTCTTCGTCACCTTCATCCATGCGTTGGCTTCGCTCACCGTCCTCGCACCGCTTGCCGTGGGGCTGGAGGGGCTCGAAGCGCGATGGGGCGGTGAACTGGTCTTCGCGATCGTATGGCTCGGTCTCGTGGTCTCGCTCGCAGCCTACGGGCTGATGTTCGCCCTGCTGCGCCGCTTGCCTGCAGCCCGGGTGGCGAGCCTGACCTATCTCTCGCCTCCCGTGACGATGGTGATCGCGTGGTTCGTGTTCCGCGAGAGCCTGACGCCGATGGCGGCTCTCGGCCTCGCCATCGCCGCCATGGCCGTCGCGCTGACCCTGAGCGGCAGGCAGATAGGTCCGCAGAATGAGGATGACGCTACGGCACCGGACGCCGAGGAACTCGTCCCGCCCCTCAGACAAAATGCTTCGACAGCTTGAGGCCCTGGGCCTGATAATTCGAGCCTGTGCCGGCGCCGTAGAGCACGTCCGGGCGTTCGGCCATGCGCTCGTAGACGAGGCGGCCCACGGTCTGGCCGTCTTCGAGGATGAAGGGGACGTCGCGCGAGCGCACTTCGAGCACGGCCCGCGCGCCGGCGCCGCCAGCCCCGGCATGGCCGAAACCGGGATCGAAGAAGCCGGCATAATGCACCCGGAATTCGCCGACCAGCGGATCGAAGGGCACCATTTCGGCGGCGTAATCGGGCGGCACGTGCACCGCTTCTTTTGATGCCAGGATGTAGAACTGGCCGGGATCGAGGATCAGATCGGCGCGGCCCGTATTGTAAAGCGGCTCCCAGTAATCGACCGCGCGGCAGGAGCCCGGCGCATCCACGTCGACGAGGGCGGTATGGCGCTTGGCGCGGTAGCCGACGAGCTTGTCGGGGCCGAAACCGGCGAGATCGACGCTGACCGCGACGCCCTCCTGGAAGGAGGGCTCGGCGCTGGTGACGAGGCTCTCGCGGGCGTGCAGATCGGCGAGTTCGCGATCGCTCAGGCGCACCTCGCCGCGCCGCAGACGCAATTGCGAGAGCCGCGAGCCCATCCGCACCCGCACCGGGAAGGTGCGCGGGGAGATCTCGGCATAGAGAGGGCCGGCATAGCCCGGCTCGATCGCGTCGAATTCGCGGGCGCGATCCGTGATCACGCGGGTGAAGACGTCGATGCGCCCGGTCGAGCTCTTGGGATTGGCGGAAGCCGAAAGGCCGGCGGGCAGGGCGAGGCTCTCCTGCAATTCCGCAATATAGACGCAGCCCGTTTCCAGCAGCACGGGTTTGGTCAGATCGATCTCGTGCAGGGCGAGATAGTCGAGGCAATCCGCGACCCTGCGCTCCGGCCCGGGCAGGAAGCTCGCGCGCACGCGATAAGCCTTTGCGCCGAGACGCAGATCGAGGCTCGCGGGCTGGATCTGGTCACCCGCATAGGGCGTCAGCGGCGCGATGGCGCCCGCCCCGGTGAGCGCCGCGATCACCTTCGCCGGCTGAATTCCGTCACGCAATGGCCCCTGCGCTCCCATCTGTGCCCCTCAAGGCAAAAAGCCCGTCTCGCCTTCTTCCTAGGCGCGACGGGCTTTGTGTGCAACCGCGTTATGGGCGGCGGGGTTCAGCCGAGGGCGAGCTGGAACAGCAATCCGGAAAGGAGCGCGCCGGTCACCGCGATGACGATATAGAGCGCGAAGACCGGAGGACGCGCCAGCGCCCAGACCGCAATCGCAGCGGGGATCGAGGTGACGCCGCCGGCGAGCAGGAAGGCCATTGCCGCGCCCGACGCCATACCGCCGTCGACCAGACCGGAAACCAGTCCCAGCGCGGCATAGCCGTTGAGATAGGCGGGAATGCCGACCAGCACGGCGGTGGGGATGGCGAAGGCATTACCGCTGCCGAGCGCCGCTTCGATCATCGTGGCGGGGATATAGGTGCTCATCAGGAATTCCAGCGCGAAGGCCAGCGTCATCCAGCGCGCCAGGAACAGCGTGACGCGCCCGAATTCGCCGGCAAAGAGACGCCGACGCTCGGCTTCCTGCCAGAAGGCCCAGTAAGTCGGCTTGCGGGTACGCACCCGCCCGCCGGCACAGCCGCCGTTGCCGACACCGTCCCGCAAGGGATCGTTCAGCCAGCCTCGCTGTCCGAGGGCCAGCGTGAGATAGCCGCCGACGGCACCGATCCCGATCGCGGCGATCGTCTTGCCGATGGCAAACGGCAGACCCATCACGCTGGCGGTGACAAAGAACATGGTCGGATCCATCAGCGGGGAGGCGATCCAGAACGCCATCACCGCCGCGAGCGGCACGCCCATGGCGAGGAGCGCTGCGACAAGGGGTATCACGCCGCAGGAACAGAAGGGCGAGAGCCCACCGAACAGGGCGGCCAGCGCAATCATGGTCACCGCATTGCCCTGAAACACGTCGGCGATGAGATTGTCGGCGCCGCTCGCCTTGGCATAGGCGGCGATCGCCACGGCCGCGAGCAGGAAGGGGGCAATGCCTGCGATGGCATCGACGACGAAAGCACCCATCGGCACGAGCTCGTTGTGATCGAGCAGGGCGACGCCGGCGAAGACGAGGAGAATGGCGAGGAAGACGCGGTCGAAGCCCGCGAGCCGTTGCCGCAGGACGGCAAGGCGCGTCGGCGGAGCGAGGGGGAGCGGCGTGGATGTGGGAGCGGACATGGCGGATCCTGACCGTGAATGTGTGTCGTATACGGGATAGCAAAGCTGCGCCCCACGCGTCAACGATATTTCTGCGAATATCGAATTAATGTTTCCGAGACGGAATCCCGAAAGCGCGTGCAAGCCGTTAAACGTTCAGCGAAAAAACCGTTTTCGGCGGCGCGAAATTCATTGACTTTCCGGCCCATCGCCGCGATATGTGCAGACGGTCGCCCTTGTGCGGCTTTCCCATTTTCGTCCGAGATAAACATGGACTGCCACCCTAGGCGCGGCTTGGCTGCCTGCAAGGACAGCCAGGCCCTCGAAAATCAGGTGTCATATCGCGTCCGATCGCGGATGGCGTGCGGGTGAGCCGGTCTCGCCCTTCTCGCCATCGCCGGATCGGGCCGATGGTTTTGAGAAGAGGCAACGATGAGACCGAACCAGATCAGCTTCAGTGACAATCGGAGTATGGCGGCGCGCACGCGCCGGATCACGATTGCGATGAACCCCCTGACGCACTCCCACTACATCCACGTTCTGTAATCCCGCTGGCCAGAAGGATCGACCGGCATGACGCTTTCCCTGACGCACTCCGCCCGCCCCGCCTCCGTCATGGACGAGGCTCGCGAAGACCACTTCATCCGCCGCGACGGCCGCGTTTTTGCCGGTACGCATCTGATCATCGAAGTCGTGAACGGTCACGGGCTCGATGATGAAGATCGCATCGAGCGCGCCTTTCGCGATTGCGTCGATGAATGCGGCGCGACGCTGCTGCACATTCACACCCACAAGTTCAGCCCCCAGGGCGTGAGCGGCGTGGCCGTGCTCGCGGAAAGCCATATCTCGGTTCATACCTGGCCTGAAATCGGCTACGGCGCCTTCGACGTGTTCATGTGCGGCGATGCAGATCCCTGGCGCGCGGTCGACGTGCTCAAGGCCGCCTTCGGCACCGCTGACGTGCGCGTGCGCGAATTGCTGCGCGGCGAGGGGCTCGTCGAGGCCGTGGAGCATGCGGCATGACGGAATGGATGCGCGAGACACTGCACGACGACCACGCGCAGGCCCTGCGCGTTGACGCCGTGCTCTATGACAGCGCGACCGATCACCAGCGGCTTCGGGTTTTCGAGAACGCGCGATTCGGGCGCGTTCTCACCCTCGACGACGTGGTGCAGACCACCGAGGGCGACAATTTCATCTATCACGAGATGCTCACACATGTGCCGATCTTCGCGCATGGATCCGTGGACCGCGTGCTGATCATCGGCGGCGGTGACGGCGGCATGGCCCGCGAAGTACTACGCCACAAGGGTGTGCGCCACGTCACCATGGTCGAGATTGATGCCGGCGTGGTGGAATTCTCCAGAAAGTATCTGCCGCGCCTCTCCAACGGTGCTTTCGACGATCCCCGCCTTGAACTCGTCATCAATGACGGCGCGGTGTTCATGCGTGAAACGGATCAGACATTCGACGTGATTATCGTCGATTCGACCGATCCGATCGGCCCCGGCGAGGTACTCTTCACCGATCATTTCTACGGCCATGCCCGGCGCGCCCTCAACCCTGGCGGCATTCTGGTGACGCAGAACGGCGTACCCTTCATGCAGCCGGACGAACTGATCGGTACCATGCGTGCCTTCAGCACGCTGTTTGCCGATCGGGGCTGCTATCTGGCGACGGTGCCGACCTACGCCGGCGGGCCGATGGCCTTCGGCTGGGGCACGGATGGCGATGCCCGCAAGGTATCGCTGGAGATTCTGCAGGCGCGCTACGCCGAAGCCGGTTTCACGGCGGATTACTACACTCCCGAAGTGCATCTGGCCGCTTTTGCCCTGCCGGGCTACGTGAAACAGCTCATGCCGGGCTGAGATCGCGGCGCGGAGCGGACGGCTCGGAAACGAATCCTTGCAATCGGGCGCGCGAAGTCTTATACGCGCGCTCATTCCACACGCGGAGCGGCGTCGGCGGCAGACCCGTCGTCACGCAATCCCGGTGACTGTCCTGCTCAAGGGCGGTTCACGGCTTCGCGGAGGTCACAACCGGAGCATAAAAGAATGGCACTTCCCGATTTCTCCATGCGTCAGCTTCTCGAAGCCGGCGCCCATTTCGGTCACCAGTCCCACCGCTGGAACCCGAAGATGCTTCCCTACATCTTCGGCACTCGCAACAACATCCACATCATCGATCTGGCCCAGACCGTGCCGGCGCTGTATCGCGCCCTGCAGGCGGTCAGCGATACGGTGGCCAAGGGCGGTCGCGTGCTGATCGTCGGCACCAAGCGCCAGGCGCAGGACGCCGTCGCGGATGCAGCGCGCAGCTCGGCACAATATTACGTCAATGCCCGCTGGCTCGGCGGCATGCTGACCAACTGGAAGACGATTTCCGGTTCGATTGCACGCCTGCGCAAGGTCGACGAGATCCTCGAAGGCGGTGGCCAGGGCCTGACCAAGAAAGAGCGCCTGATGCTCGCCCGCGAGAAGGAAAAGCTCGAGCGCGCACTCGGCGGCATCAAGGATATGGGCGGCGTTCCGGATCTGATCTTCGTGATCGATACCAACAAGGAGCAGCTCGCCATCAAGGAAGCCCAGCGTCTGGGCATCCCGGTCGCAGCCGTGGTCGATACCAATTGCGATCCCGACGGTATCGCCTTCCCGGTTCCGGCCAATGACGACGCGGCGCGCGCCATCGCGCTGTATTGCGATCTGATCGCCCGCGCGGCGATCGACGGGATCTCGCGCGGCCAGGGCGATGTCGGCGTCGATGTCGGTGCCTCCGAGGCCCCGATGGTCGAAGAGCTGCCGGCGGAAATCGCCACCAGCTCGGAGCAGACCGACACGTTCGAGGCGCTCGCCGCCCCGCGTGGCGCACCGGACGACCTGACCAAGCTGAACGGCGTCGGCCCCGAGCTCGAGACCACGCTCAACGATGGCGGCGTCTTCCATTACTGGCAGATCGCAGCGATGAACGAGGCCGATATCGCGAAGGTCGATGCCGATCTCAGGCTCAACGGCAAGATCACGCAGAACGGCTGGGTCGCCCAGGCCAAGGCGCTGATCGAAGACGCTGCGGCGTAAGGCTTCGTCATACACGCGTCATCAATGCGTGTTGCGCCTGCAGCGCCCGCTCAGCCGCGTGGCCCGCAGGCGCATGCGCGCAGACGCATTGTTGTTGACTCCGTTTGTGTAACCCGGCGGCCAGAGCATGGCGCCGGGTTCCCCCATGACCAGGAAAGGAAGAGCCATGGCGAACATTTCCGCCGCTCTGGTGAAGGAACTGCGTGACAAGACCGGCGCAGGCATGATGGACTGCAAGAAGGCCCTCGGTGAAACCGACGGCGATATCGAAGCCGCCGTCGACTGGCTGCGCACCAAGGGTCTGGCCAAGGCCGCCAAGAAGGCCGGGCGCGTGGCGGCTGAAGGCCTCGTCGGTACGGCGATTTCAGGCTCGCAGGCTGCCGTGGTGGAGGTCAATTCCGAGACCGACTTCGTCGCCCGCAATGAGCAGTTCCAGGGTTTCGTCGCCGAGACCGCGCAGGCCGCGCTCGCCACGGACGGCAGCCTCGAGGCGCTGCAGACAGCGAAGCTTGCCGCCGGCGCGAGTGTCGAGGACACCATCAAGGAACTGATCGCCACGATTGGCGAGAACATGACCCTGCGCCGCGTCGAGAAGGTCACCGTCACGGATGGTGTGGTCGCTGCCTACATGCACAACGCGGTGGCTGAGGGGCTGGGCAAGATCGGCGTGCTCGTCGCCCTCGAATCGACCGGCGACAAGGAGTTCCTCAACACGCTCGGGCGCCAGATCGCCATGCATGTCGCGGCGGTCAATCCCATCGCGGTGGACGCGTCGGGCGTCGACGCGGCCACGATCGAGCGTGAATCGGCGATCCTGCGTGAGAAGAACGCGGGCAAGCCCGATCACGTCATGGCCAAGATCGTCGAGAGCGGCGTGAAATCCTACCTCAAGGAAGTCACCCTGCTCGACCAGCCCTTCGTGCACGACACCTCCAAGACCGTGGCACAGGTACTCAAGGAGGCCGAGAGCAAGGCCGGCGCACCGGTGACGCTCACCGGTTTCGTGCGCTATGCGCTCGGCGAGGGCATTGAGAAGGAAGAGAGCGACTTCGCCGCCGAAGTCGCCGCCCAGGCCGGCGTCAAGGGCTGACGGCTCCGATCCGATGGTTTTCGAAAGGGCGTCCTGTGGGGCGCCCTTTTTGCGTTCCGGCGCCTGCCGGCGTCGCCTTCAGCGCGCACGCCTGCCGTTTTTTCATGCAAGGACGCCCTGCCTAAATTTTAATCAGGCGACTATTAAGCAAGCGTTTACCTGCCGCCTGTTTTTGCGGCAGCGCCTCAGGGGCCACCCTGCAACCCATGATTCCGGGGAATTTGCCGCGTCGCAGCGATGACGGCCCGACTTGGCACGACACTTGTTTCCTGAGCCCCCGGGACGCGGCGGGCCGATGATCCGCCGTCTCACGTCAACGCGTCCGCACGCAAAAAGCCTGCGGCATCGAAGGGGGCAAAACCCATGAAAATCGTGATGGCCATCATCAAGCCGTTCAAGCTGGAGGAGGTGCGCGACGCGCTCACCGCTCTCGGCGTGCACGGCCTGACCGTGACCGAAGTGAAGGGATACGGACGCCAGAAAGGGCACACCGAAATCTACCGTGGCGCCGAATACGCCGTGAGCTTCCTGCCGAAGATCAAAGTCGAGGTCGCCGTAGCCGACGACCAGGTTCAGGGCGCGATCGACGCCATCGCCCAGGCGGCCCGTACGGGTCAGATCGGCGACGGCAAGATCTTCGTCGTTCCGCTCGAGAAAGCCGTGCGCATCCGCACCGGCGAAACCGATTCCGATGCGCTCTGAGCGCTCCAGTGAAGCCTTCTCAGGAGTTTACGTGATGGTTCAACGTCTTTTGACACGCAGCGCTGGTGCCGCTCTGGCGCTCGGCCTGATGAGCGTCGCCGCCCTGGCGCAGGACGCGGAGGTGGCCGAGATGTCCACCGAAGTTCCCGCCGACGGCCAGTTCGTCTTCAACACGCTGCTCTTCCTCATCGGCGGCTTCCTCGTGATGTGGATGGCCGCCGGTTTCGCCATGCTCGAAGCCGGGATGGTGCGCTCCAAGAACGTCTCGATGCAGTGCCTCAAGAATATCGGCCTGTATTCCACCGCCGGCCTGATGTACTGGATCATCGGCTACAATCTCATGTATGCCGGTGTCGATGGCGGCTTCTTCGGCACGCCGGGACCCATCTCGATCCCGGACCCGGCCGCCGATACCGGTGACTACGCAGCCGCCTCCGACTGGTTCTTCCAGATGGTGTTCTGCGCCACCACCGCCTCGATCGTCTCCGGCACCATCGCCGAGCGCATGAAGCTCAGTTCCTTCCTGATCTTCGTGGTGATCCTCACGGGTATCCTCTATCCGATCACTGGCGCCTGGCAGTGGGGCGGCGGCTGGCTCGCCGAGATGGGTTTCTCCGACTTTGCCGGCTCGACCCTGGTCCACTCCGTGGGCGGCTGGGCGGCTCTGACGGGTGCCCTGATCATCGGTGCGCGCAAGGGCAAATACTCCGAGGACGGCAAGGTCAATGCGCTGCCGGGCTCCTCGATGCCGCTGGCGACGCTGGGCACCTTCATCCTCTGGCTCGGCTGGTTCGGTTTCAATGGCGGTTCGCAGCTCGCCATGGGCACGATCGAAGACGCTTCCTCGGTGGCCAAGATCTTCATGAACACCAACCTCGCCGCAGCTGGCGGTGTGGTCACCGCGATCATCCTCAGCCAGATCATCTACAAGAAGGTCGATCTCACCTTCGCCCTTAATGGCGCTCTGGCGGGCCTCGTCTCGATCACCGCCGAGCCGCTGGCACCCTCCGCCGGCCTGTCGGTTGTGATCGGTGCCGTGGGTGGTGCGATCGTGGTCTTCGCGGTGCCGCTGCTCGACAAGCTGAAGATCGACGATGTCGTCGGCGCCATTCCGGTTCACCTGCTCGCGGGTATCTGGGGTACGCTGATCGTGCCGCTGTCGAATGAGGGCACCAGCTTCGTCACCCAGATCATCGGTATCGCCGCGATAGGTGCCTTTACCGTGGTCGCCTCGGGCATCGTCTGGCTGATCATCAAGGCCATCATCGGCCTGCGCGTCAGCGATGAAGAGGAGAGCCTCGGTCTCGACAAGGTCGAGGTCGGCGTGGAGGCCTATCCGGAATTCGCTTCCGGTGCCGGTCGCATCTGATCGCACCCTCCAGCAAGGCAACGAAAATGAAGCGTCGCGCCCCGTGCGCGGCGCTTCCTTTTTTGGGCACGACGAGAGGGGAGGCCCTGCCGCGAACGCCGAAAGCCATTGCCGGACCGTTACGCCCGGCGTCTGGCGTGTTTCTGCCAAGATGGTGAGCGCATGGCGCGGGGGTGACGTATCGGGCCGTCAATTGCTACGTGTTGACCGGCGCATCATTCCGTCAGGTGGCTACCGGCTGACGGAATGAGGCGCCACCGAAGACTCAAAGCGTGTTCCGACCTGCCCCGTCAGGTATCGACACGCTTTGGCAACGAACACAGCGATGGAGTGGACGAAGCCATGTATCCGCAGGTCGAATTGCATATTGCCGGCAAATGGCGCGGCGCCGCCTCCGGCGAGACGATGGACATCATCAACCCCGCGACCGGCGACGCCATCGGCGCATTGCCCGTCGCCACCATCGCCGATCTCGACGAGGCACTCGAAGCCGCCGAGAAGGGTTTCGCCACCTGGCGCGCGATCGGCGCCTTCGACCGCTACAAGATCATGCGCAAGGCAGCGGAATTGCTGCGCGAGCGCGCCGAGACGATCGCGGCGATCATGACTACCGAACAGGGCAAGCCGCTGGCGGAAGCGCTGATGGAGACGCGCGGCGCCGCCGATACGATCGACTGGTTCGCCGAGGAGGCGCGCCGCGCCTATGGCCGTATCGTGCCCGCGCGTGCGTCCGACGTGATGCAGATGGTGATCAAGGAGCCGGTCGGCCCCGTTGCCGCCTTCACGCCCTGGAATTTCCCGATCAACCAGGCGGTGCGCAAGGTCTCCGGCGCGCTGGCCGCCGGCTGTTCGGTCGTGCTCAAGGGCCCGGAAGACACGCCGGGCAGCTGCGCCGAACTGATCAAGGCCTTCAATGATGCGGGTGTGCCCGAAAATGTGCTCAACCTCGTCTTCGGCAATCCGGCGCAGATTTCGGAATATCTGATTCCGCACCCGGTCATCCGCAAGATCTCCTTCACCGGCTCCACCGCGATCGGCAAGCAGCTCGCTGCGCTCGCCGGCGCGCATATGAAGCGCGTCACCATGGAGCTGGGTGGCCATGCGCCCTCGATCGTCTTCAAGGACGCCAATCTGGAGAAGGCGCTCAAGGTGCTCTCGGCCAACAAGTACCGCAATGCCGGCCAGGTCTGCGTCTCGCCGACGCGTTTTCTGGTGCATGAGAGCGTGTTCGACAAGTTCGTCGACGAATTCGTCACAATATCGAAGAATCTCAATGTCGGCGATGGCCATGACCCGAAGACCACCATGGGGCCGCTGGCGCATTCCCGCCGGATAGACGCGATGGAATCCTTCGTCGCCGATGCCGAGGCCAAGGGCGCGGAACTGCGCACCGGCGGCAAGCGGATCGGCAATCGCGGCTATTTCTTTGAGCCGACGGTCTTCACCAATCTGCCGATGGATTCCAAGATCATGAACGAGGAGCCCTTCGGGCCGATCGCCGCGATCCAGAAATTCTCCGATGACGAGGAGGCCTTCACGGAGGCCAATCGCCTGCCCTACGGGCTCGCCGCCTATGCCTATACCGAATCCGGGACCACGGCCCGGGCGCTGGCCGAGCGAGTGGAAAGCGGCATGATCTCGATCAACCATCACGGCATCGCCCTGCCAGAGACACCCTTCGGCGGCGTCAAGGATTCGGGCTATGGTTCCGAAGGTGGTCTCGAAGCGATCGAGGCGTATCTCAATACCAAGTTCGTGACGAAGAGCGGGCTTTGAGTCGACCCTTTCAGTAAAGCAATACCATTACGCCGCCCGCCATCATGACGGGCGGCGTTTTATTTGAAATTCATTCAAATTGCGATGAATTGAATCGCACCTTCAATTACGAATACAGCTACACGCAAGGCTCCTCTGTTGAACTGCCATGGATCGCGCCATCCGCCCCCGCCGGGTGCGGATCGCGGCGCACCGGGTTCGCAGACCGCAGGGAGTTTCGCGATGAGCATTTACGGTACGATGAGGACCGGCGTATCCGGCATGGCCGCCCAGGCCAACCGGATCGGCGTAGTGGCCGACAACATGGCCAATGTGAACACCACGGGGTACAAGCGTTCCTCAACGCAGTTTTCCTCGTTCATTCTGAATTCGCAGGCGGGAAGCTACAATTCCGGAGGCGTGGAGACCCATGTCCGCCAGCACGTGACCCAGCAGGGCGCGATGCAATACACCACGTCGACCACTGATCTCGCCGTCAACGGCAACGGCTTCTTCGTTGTCTCGGATGCGGGCGGCACCCCCTTCCTGACCCGCGCGGGCTCCTTCGTTCCCGATGGCGAAGGCAAATTGATCAATGCCGGTGGCTTTCAGCTGATGGGCTATCCGCTGGCGGACGGCGATCCCAACGTCGTGGTCAATTCAATGGCCGGGCTGGAACCTGTCAATATCACCCAGAACGCACTCGAGGCGACGCCATCGACGGAGGGGGTCTTTGGTGCCAATCTCCCGTCCAACGCCAATATCGTTCCTGCCGGCACCCTGCCTTCGGATAACGTGGTCGGCTCCGTTTTCGAGGCGAAATCATCGCTCGTCGCTTATGACAATCTGGGCAACGAGGTGGTGCTCGACGTCTATTTCACCAAGACAGCGGCCAATGAATGGGAAGTCAGCGCGTTCGATCAGGCTGACGCCGCACCCGGTGGCGGTTTCCCCTATGGCGCCGGACCGCTCGACAGCCAGACGCTGATCTTCGATCCTGCCAATGGCCGCCTTGATGGTGCTTCGCCCAACGGGCTGACCATCGCCGTTCCCGATGGTCAGGCACTCGCACTCGACCTCTCCGCCATGACCCAGGTCGCCGCCGATTACACCGTGATGCGCGCCGATGTGAACGGCAATGCGCCGAGCGCCGTGCGCGGCGTGGAATTCTCCTCCGACGGCACGCTCTATGCCGTGTTCGAGAACGGCGACCGGCGCGCCACCCACCGCGTTCCGCTTGCAGACGTGCGCAGCCCGGACAATCTGATCGCCACGGCGGGCAACGTCTACGCGGTCGGTATCGATTCCGGCGACGTCACCATGGGTTTCCCCGCCGAAGGCGGCATGGGGACCATGGTGACGAGTGCGGTCGAGCAGTCGAATGTGGATCTCGCCGACGAGCTCACCAACATGATCGAGGCCCAGCGCGGCTACCAGGCCAATTCCAAGGTCTTCCAGACCGGCTCGGATCTGCTCGAAGTGCTGGTCAATCTCAAACGGTGAGGCACCGCCTCACTCTTCCTGAAAGCGGGATCACGCCGTCATGATCCTCTCCGTCGCCCTTTCCTCCGCGCAATCGGCGCTCTCCGCCACATCGACGCAGTCATCGATCATATCGCGCAACATCTCGGGCGCGGCCGATCCCGGCTATTCCCGCAAGATGGGGCTGACCTCCTCCATGGGCCTCGGTGGCGTCAAGGTCGTCTCGGTCGGTCGCACCGCCGACACCGCCCTGCATGCGCGCATGCTCGAGGCGAATTCCGGCGCCTCTGCGCAACAGGCGCTGCTCCAGGGCTTCGAGACGCTCGCGCGCACGGTCGATGACCCGCAGCTGAACCAGTCCGTCTCCGCCTCGCTCGGCAGGCTCACCGACGCGCTGCAGATGCAGGCGGAATCGCCAGGTGATCCGGTGCTCGGTGCCGCCACGCTCTCGACTGCCTATGATCTCACGCGCACGCTCAACAATGCGGCGCAGACCGCGCAAGGCGCGCGGGCCGAGGCGGATGCAGCCATGGCCGATTCGGTCGATCGCATCAATGGCCTCCTCACCCGCTTCGAGAACACGAACCGTGCCATCGTCTTGGGCACGCAATCGGGAACCGACGTCAGCGACGAGCTCGATACGCGCGACCGGATCCTGACCGAGCTGTCGCAGGAGGTTGGCATCTCCACGATCACCCGTGCCGGCAACGACATGGTGATCTATACAGATAGCGGCGTGACGCTGTTCGAGAAATCCGCGCGCGTCATCAGTTTCAACCGGACCTTCGCCTATGATGCCGGCACGACCGGTGCCGCCGTCTTCGCCGACGGCGTGCCGCTGACCGGGGCCGGTGCGAGCATGGGGATCAAGAGCGGCGCACTCCATGGGCATGCGACATTGCGCGATGAGGTGGCGCCGCAATACCAGCTCCAGCTCGACGAGATCGCACGCGGGCTGGTCCATGCCTTCGGCGAACCCGCCCCCGGCGGGGCGCCGGGGATCTTCATCGATCCGGGCCCGGCCGGTCCGGGTCTCGCGGCCCGTATCGGCGTTTCTCCCGATGTCGATCCCGCGCTTGGCGGTGATCTCGCCCGCCTGCGCGACGGTGTGACGCTCAATTTCAACCCGGCCGGAGACGCCGCCTTCTCCGACCGGATATACGCCATGCTGGAAGCGCTGGAGGTGCCGCAGGGTTTCGACCCGGCGACGGGGATCAATCCGAACACGACCCTGTCGCGCTTCGCCTCCTCTTCCGTGAGCTGGCTCGAAGCCGGGCGCCAGCAGGCATCGCAGGAGGCCTCCTTCCGCGACACGATGCTCGAGCGCACACGCGAATCCCTGTCCAACGTCACCGGCGTCAATCTGGACGAGGAACTGGCCCTGATGATGGAACTGGAGCGCTCCTACGGCGCATCCGCGCGCATCATCAGCACCGTCGACACCATGCTGCAATCGCTGCTCGCGGCAACGCGCTGATCCGGGGATGAATCGATGAAGACGAGTTTCGTATCCACACAGGCCATCGCGGATTCGACGCGCATGTCGATGATCCGCATGCAGGGCGAGCTGGCAAAGGCCTCCAAGGAGCTCTCCTCCGGACGTCTGGCCGATATCGGCCTGGGGCTGGGCAGCCGCACCGGCCACGCAGTCCAGTTGCGGCATGAGTTGTCGCAGCTGGAGACGATCCGCGACACCAACGGCCTGGTGCAATCGCGGCTCGATACCGCGCAGGCGGCCCTGAAGGGGCTGCTGGGCACGGCGGAGGACTTCATGGGCACGCTCGTCGCCATGCGCGACGGCGCGATCGCGGGTTCCGCCATCAAGCCGCAGGCGGATCTCAATCTGAAGGAATTGTCCGGCGCCCTGAACGCCAATCTGAACGGGCAGTTCCTGTTCTCCGGTATCAATACCGACGTCAAGCCCATGGCGAGCTACGAGGCCGATCCGCCCTCGGCGCCCAAGCTGGCGCTCGATGCGGCCTTTACCGCAGAATTCGGCTTTGCCCAGGACGACCCCGCCGTCGCGACGGTCGATCCGGCGACGATGCAGGCCTTTCTGGACGGCGCCTATTCGGATCTCTTCCTCGATGATGCGCAATGGGAGGGCAGCTGGTCGGACGCCTCCTCGCGCAATGTGCGCAGCCGCATCGCCACGAACGAGCTGATCGAGACCTCCGCCAATGCCAACGAGAGACCGTTCCGGCAATTGGCGATGGCTTATACCGCCATCTCCGATCTCGGCCTCGGCGAGCTCGGGCGCGGCGCTTCACAGGCGGTCGTCGACAAGGCGATCGCCTCGGTCAGTGAGGCGATCCAGGGGCTGACCTCGGTCAAGGCGCGGCTCGGCGTCTCGCAGAACCGCGTCACGGCCGCCGATGAACGTCTGTCCATCCAGCGCGACATCATCAACCAGCAGATCGTCGATCTGGAGAATGTCGACCCCTACGAGACCGCGACGAAGGTCAACAGCCTGATGACGCAGGTCGAGATGTCCTACAGCCTGACGGCGCGAATCCGTCAGCTTTCGCTCCTGAAATTCACGTGAGGTGCCGATGTACCAGTTCACTTACGCCGAAATCGTCGATGATGCGGCCCCCGATGCGCGGGGCCGGGAGCAGCGCGCGGTCAAGCGCGGCGTCGAACTGCTCGAACAGGCGCGGGTCGCGGGCATCCGCTCGCGCGAGACCGTCGAGGCGCTGCATTATCTGCGCAGCCTGTGGAGCATCCTGATCGAGGATCTCGCCCAGCCGGAGAACGACCTGCCCGAGGCCCTGCGCGCCGATCTGATCTCGATCGGGATCTGGGTCTTGCGCGAGGTCGAGCAGATCCGGCTGGAGCGCTCGGATGATCTGCAGAATCTCATCGACATCAACACCATGATCAGCGAGGGCCTGAAATGAATCCGCGTGGAGAAACCGGGCATTCCGGTCACTCGGGCACGATGCGCCTCGCGCTGAAGCCGCAGGAGCGCCTCTTCGTCAACGGCGCGGTGCTGCGGGTCGACCGCAAGGTCGGCATCGAACTGCTCAACGACGTCACCTTCCTCATGGAGAACCATGTGCTCCAGCCCGAGGAGACGACGACGCCGCTGCGCCAGCTCTATTTCGTCGTGCAGACCATGCTGATCGATCCGCTGCAGGCAGGCCGCTCGCGGGGCCTGTTCGACAATCTGTTCGCGCCCACATTACGCTCCTTCACCAACCGCGAGATCATCGACGGGCTGCTGGACCTGCGTGAGGCCATCGATCAGGGGCGCTGTTTCGACGGGCTGAAGATCCTGCGCGGGCTGTTTGCCCGAGAAGCCGAAATCATCGGTGAGAACCGGGCACGCGCCCGTGCTTTCGCCGCAGCCTGAGGAGACAACCGACATGATCGTCAATCCCGCACAGGCGCCTGCCAGTGGACCCGAGACCCAACCGTCGAATGCGAATCAGGCTCAGGAGCGCAGCACCGACATGGATTACGATGCCTTCCTGCGGTTGCTGATCGCCGAAATGAAGCATCAGGATCCGCTCAACCCGACGGATGCATCGGAATACGTCTCGCAATTCGCCTCTTTCTCGTCGGTCGAGCAGGCGATCCAGACCAATCGCAAGCTGGATGATCTGCTCGCGGGTCAGTCGCTCTCGCAATCGGGCGGCCTGATCGGGCGCCATGTCACTTCGGGGGACGGATCGATCTCCGGCGAGATCGAATCGGTACGCCTGACCAGCCAGGGCCCCCATGCCACGCTCAGCGACGGGCGCAGCCTGCTGGTCGGCCCGGGGGTGACCATTACCGGTGCGCCGACATGAACGCCGTCGACGCCCTCGACATGATTCGCGACGCGATCTGGGTGGTGATCGCGGGATCGGGCCCGATCGTCGGCGTCGCCATGCTGGTGGGCGTGGTCATCGCCCTGCTTCAGGCGCTGACGCAGATCCAGGAAATGACGCTCACCTTCATCCCGAAGATCGTCGCCATCCTGCTGATGTTCCTGATCAGTGCGCCCTTTGTCGGCGCCCAGATCTATGGCTTCACCGAGCGGGTCTACGGCCATATCGAGACGGGATTCTAGCTGCGTCGGTCAAGCCGTCGCTACCGGCAATGCCGGCAGGGCGGCATGGTCGATCACCGCGTCGCGGGGCAAGCGGAAAGCGGGATGATGGCCGGCGAGCCCGGTGATGCGGGTCGGATTGTAGAGCGTCAGCCAGGGCGGATCCGCCTGCATCAGGCGATAGGCCTGCCCGTAATGCGCCGCGCGGCGGGTCTCGTCCGGCTCCGCCCGCCCGGCATCGATCGCCGCCTCGACGCTCCGTGAGGCATAGCCCTGCCACCAGGCGCCACGCACGCGTTGATCGAGCTTCTCGGCCAGCACGCGAAAGGTCGAGAGCGGACTCGAATCGAACACGCACAGATCGCCGATCTCCTTGCGGCGCACCTGATGCGCATAGGCTTCGCGCTCCCCATGGCTGCGGGTCTCGATGCTGATGCCGAAGGCCGAGAGCTGCGCGCGCAGGCCTTCGGAAAGCGCCTCGGCCTCATCGGGCAGGCGCGTCGGCGTATCGAGGGTGAGGGCGAGGCCGCCCGCATGACCGGCTTGCGCCAGCAGCGCGCGGGCCTGATCGGGGTCGTGAAGCGGATCCTGAAGCGGGTCTTCTTCATGCTCCGGCGCCTGCGGCGCACCGAAATGCAGCGGGCTGACGATGCCGGGAAGAACCCGCCCCGCCCCGCCGGCCGCGTCGCACAGGAGCGCGCCGCGGTCGATCGCGAGGGAGAGCGCGCGCCGCGTCAGTGGATCACGGAGCGGGCCGCGCGCGGCATTCATCATGAAGATGATCGCCACGGGTGTGAGGCTCTCCACGCGCGTCGCCCCGTGCTGCGCGAGCGCCATGCTCGCCTGCGGATCAAGATCGGTTGCGGCCTGCACCGCGCCCATCATGAGGGCATCGAGCCGGCGGGCGCGGTCCGGCTCGGCCAGAACGCGGATCGCCTCATTGGTAGGCCGGCGCCCGCAATATTCCGCGAAGCGGGTGAGCAGCAGCTGCCCCGCGCCGTATTCCTCCAGACGAAACGGCCCGCTGCCCGGCGCGGCGGCAATCGTGCCGGCATCAAGGGCATCAAGTCCGGCGGGGGAGAGGATGAAGGCCTGGGCGAGGATGTCGAGCAGATCCGCCATCGGCGCGCCGAGCCTGATGGTGAGGCTGTCGGTGTCCTCGACATGGATATCGGCATCACCGAGATAGGCCCGCCAGACCGCCGGTGAGCCCAGTGCATAGCCCTTGTCCGGGCGCGCCATGCGCTCCAGCGAAAGCTTTACCGCGTGGGCGTCGCAGGGCGCCCCGTCATGGAAGACGGTGCCCGGGCGCAGGCGAAAGCGCCAGATCCGGGCATCGGGAGAGACCTGCCAGTTCCGGGCGAGACGCGGGCGAAAGCCGCGCGGCCCGTAGCCGACGAGGGTCTCGTAGAGCGCCCGGTAGAGCGCGAG
>NZ_DATGCW010000333.1:0-3321 GCF_035311605.1 Saliniramus sp. | reverse complement strand
CCGAGCAGATGAGCCATGGACAATCCCCTTGCGGCGCCGCCCATGTGATCACGGTGGAATGACCGTATGATCCCGGGCGGCGGCGTGGCCGTTTCGATGCACCATGGTGACCGCCGTCCGCCCCCGCGCCAAGTCCGCAGGACGTTCATCGACGCGATCCCCGGATGGGCCGGGGGCGCGTGCGGGGAGCATATGCGTTTCTTGCGTGACTTATGCGGCCACGCGGCTGACGCGTGGCCTTGCACCGTCGATGGCGGTGACTTCGACGAGTTCGCCTTGCTTGACGGGGTCGTTGCTGACCACGGCGAAGCTGGTATCAGCGACGCGGATGCGCCCGCGTCCGGCTTCGAAATCGGCGAGCGCCACGTAGCGGCGCCCGATCATGGCTTGCAGGTCCTGGTTGAGCATCGGCGCGCCGGTGCCTTTGCTGCGGCGCTGGAATGCGAATCCAAGGCCGAGCGAAGACAGCATCGCCACGGCGAAGGTCAGCATCTGCCAGGCCAGCCCCAGTTCGGGGGCGAGCGTGAGGATGAGGCCGACGGCAAGCGCGCCGAAGCCGATCCACAGCAGGAACACCCCCGGTACCAGGATCTCGAGACCGGCGATCAGCGCGCCGGCAATGATCCAGATCCAGGGCGAATCGAACAGCGTTTCCATGGCGCTCGGGTATCCTCGTCTCGGGGCCCGGCGATTCGTTCACGCCGGGCACAGCCTTCATACTCTCACGTTCGCGACGGATTGCCGACAGTCTTGAGCAATTCGCCGATCCCGGCCACGGCGCCGGTCACGCCGCCGGCTTCCAGCGGCATCAGCACCAGCTTGGAATTGTCGGCGGCGCCGATCTGGCCGAGCGCCTCGACGTATTTCTGGCCGAGGAAGAACTGCACCGCCTGGATATCACCCTCGGCGATGGCCTTGGAGACCACCTGTGTCGCCTTTGCATCGGCTTCCGCCGCGCGTTCGCGGGCTTCCGCCTCGAGGAAGGCGGCTTCACGCAGTCCCTGGGCGCGCAGGATCTCGGCCTCGCGTTCGCCCTGGGCCTTGAGGATCTCCGCCTCACGCAGCCCATTGGCTTCCGTGACCGAAGCGCGGCGGCGCCGCTCGGCGGTCATCTGAAGATTCATCGCGGCCTGGAGATCTTCCGACATGCGCAGATCGCGGATCTCGATACGCATGATCTTGACGCCCCAGGGGTTGGTGGCCTCGTCGATGATCGCCATCAGGATCTCGTTGATCTCCGCGCGTTTCGACAAGGTATCGTCGAGATCCATCGAGCCGATCACCGAACGCAGATTGGTGGTGGTGAGATTGACGATGGCATCTTGCAGGTTCTGCACCTGATAGGCCGCGCGGGCGGTATCCTGCACCCGGAAGAAGACGACGCCGTCGGCGATCACGGCGGCGTTGTCCTTGGTGATCACGGTCTGGGCCGGCACGTCGAGCACCTGCTCCATGACGCTCAGACGGCGGCCGATCCGGTCGATGAAGGGCACGATCAGGCATAGCCCCGATTGCAGCGTGCGGGTGTAGCGCCCGAAGCGTTCCACTGTCCATTCCTCGCCCTGCGGCACGGTCTTGATGCCGGCGTAGAGCACGAGGATCGCCACGACCACGATGGTCAGGGCGAAGATCATGATGGGTTCGAATGTCATGGTCGGTCCTTCGATGGCGTTCAGGCGGGAAAATGCCGATACGGGATCGGAGCGCTATCGCATTGCAATGTTAATTTTTTGCGCGCCGCCTGCCGAATACCGGCGAAAAGCCGCCTGTGCGCCCGGTCAGCCCGCGCGCGCCGAAGCGGCATCACCGACCGCCTTCCGGCCCAGGATCAGATCGGCGGCCTTCTCGGCGATCATGTAGGTGGCCGCGCAGGTATTGGCGGATGGCATGGTCGGCATGATCGCGGAATCGGCCACGCGCAGGCCTTCGATGCCGTAGACCCGCAAGGTGTCGTCGACGACGGCTGAGGGGTCATGTGCGGGGCCCATCCGGCAGGCGCCGATCAGGTGATAGGCGGTGCTGCCGTTCTCACGCGCGAAGGCGAGCAACTCGTTGTCGCTTTGCACCTCCTCGCCGGGTGACACCTCCCCGTCGCGGTAAGGCGCGAAAGCCGGCGATTGCAGTAACTTTCGCACAAGCCGGATACCGGCGACCGTCACCGCCCGGTCCTCGGCATGCATCAGGTAATTGGGCTGGATCACCGGATTGTCGAACGGGTCGGGCGAGCGTGCGCGCACGTAACCGCTGCTCTCCGGGCGCAGCTGATAGGCGCCGAGCGTCATGCCGGGGAAATTGTCGAGCACCCCGGTGACGCTCTTCATGTAGCTGCCAGGGGTGAAATTGAGCTGGATATCGGGCTCAAGCGAAACGTCGCGCGCATTGGCGAAACCATAGGCGACGGACGGGCTGATCGCGAGAATGCTGGGGCGACCGATCGCCCATTTCGCGATCTCGCGCCACAGCTTCACGCCGCGCGCCATGTCGTTGATCGTCTCCACGCCTCTGGCGCGTGCCACCAGCCGGACCATGTAGTGGTCGCGCAGATTCGCGCCTACCCCTTCGAGGGCATGGACGGGCGTGATGCCGAGATCGGCTAGGCGATCGGCAGGGCCGATCCCGGAGAGTTGCAGCAGCTTGGGCGAATTCGCCCCGCCGCAGGTGAGGATCACTTCCCGCCGCGCGTGCAGTTCCCGCACCGGCCCGCCGCGCTCATGCGCATAGCGGATTCCGGTCGCGCGCCGCCCCTCGAAGGTGATCGCCGTGGTATGGGCATTGCAGCGCAGATCGACGCGCCCGGAACGCAGTGCGGGGCGCAGGAAGGCGGTCGCCGCGCTGACCCGCCAGCCGTTGTTGATCCAGCGCTGGAAGTAACCGACGCCTTTCTGCGTTTCGCCGTTATAGTCCGGGTTTCGCGGCAAGCCGGCATCGACAGCGGCTGCGAGGAATGCCTCGCAGAGCGGATGCTGCCAGTCGCAATCGGTGACGGGGAGCCCGCCCTGGCTGCCGCGATAATGCGACCCATGCGCGCCGATCCGCCGCTCCGTGCGGCGGAAATACGGCAACACGTCGTCATAGCCCCAGCCGCGATTCCCCATCTGCGACCAACTGTCGTAATCGGCTGCCTGACCCCGGTTGTAATTGAATCCGTTGATCGCGGTCGAGCCGCCGAGCGTGCGCCCCTGCGGTATGGTGATGCGCCGCCCGGCCGTGCCTTCGCCCGGTTCGGTGGCGAATTGCCAGGCATATTTCGGATTGGTCACCGCCTTGATGAAGCCGCCGGGCACATGCAGGTTGATATTGCGGTCGGGCGGGCCCGCTTCG
>NZ_DATGCW010000332.1:0-9026 GCF_035311605.1 Saliniramus sp. | reverse complement strand
ATCACGTCGCCGCCGGAGCCATAGAGGATCGCCTCACCCGCCTTTTCCGGGATCTCATCCCACGGCGCGGTCATCTTGAACCCGTAATGCTTCGCCATCGCTTCCAGCGTCTGGCCGTAATAGGGCGAAGTCGATTTCGCCCAGGGCGCGATCGCACCCTTTTTCAGGCTCGCGCGCGCGTCGGGTACGACCAGCGCCGGATCGATGCGCATCTCGTGGCCGATGCCATCGCATTCCGGGCAGGCGCCGGTGGGGTTGTTGAAGGAAAACAGCCGCGGCTCGATCTCGGGGATGGTGAAGCCGGAGACCGGGCAGGCGAATTTCGCCGAGAAGATCAGCCGGCGCGGGGCGCCCCTGTCGTCCTTCTCGTCGGCGAATTCCACGAAGGCGATGCCGTCGGCGAGTTCGAGCGCCGTCTCGAAGGATTCTGCCAGACGCGGCGCCATGTCGGGGCGCACCACGATGCGATCGACCACCACGTCGATATCGTGCTTGTATTTCTTGTCGAGGGCGGGGGCATCGTCGATCTCGTGGAAACTGCCGTCGATCTTGACGCGCTGGAAGCCCTTCTTCTGAAACTCCGCCAACTCCTTGCGGTACTCGCCCTTGCGCCCGCGCACGACTGGCGCGAGCAGATAGAGCCGCGTCTTCTCGGGAAGGGCGAGCACCCGATCGACCATCTGGCTCACGGTCTGGCTCTCGATGGGCAGGCCGGTGGCGGGGGAATAGGGGATGCCGACACGCGCCCAGAGCAGACGCATGTAATCGTAGATCTCGGTCACCGTACCGACCGTGGAACGCGGGTTCTTCGAGGTGGTCTTCTGCTCGATGGAGATGGCGGGCGAGAGCCCGTCGATCTGATCGACATCGGGCTTTTGCATCATTTCGAGGAACTGGCGCGCATAGGCCGACAGCGATTCGACATAGCGCCGCTGCCCCTCGGCGTAGATCGTATCAAAGGCGAGGGAAGACTTGCCCGAGCCCGACAGGCCCGTGAAGACGACGAGCCGGTCGCGCGGCAGCATCAGATCGACATTCTTCAGATTGTGCTCGCGCGCGCCTGTCACCGAAATGACCCGCGCATGGGGGTCGCCGGCGCGGGCACGGTCGAACAGCGCATCGATCTCGCCACTGCCCGAACCGCGCGCCGGCGTCACCGGCACCTCATGCGTGTTCTTCTTCGTTGCGGTGGCGCGCGCGCGTGCGGGCTTCTTCGCTTTCGATGAGGTGGTCGAGGGCATGGTCGGGGCTCTGGGTTCGTCTGATCGGAACGCAAGCGTCTTTTGCAACGCGGCAACAGCGGGTCACATAGTGCACGGGTCGCGTCAAGGCGACCCCGTCAACTCTAGAACAAATCACGTACAACGAGCAAGTGCGTGAATGCGGTCTTCGTAATGCCGGAGCGGGTCCTGATCGCGCAGGCACCCGATACCATGCCCCGGCATCGGCATCGCCCTGGAACCTTGGCCGCATTCACCTGTTGGTATGACCAGGAAAACGGGGCGGCTGGTGCTCGCCGAGGCAGCACGTTATTTGAGCAATCCGACTCAAACAGTTCATCCCGTTCGTCGCATACCCGCGCTATCATCGCTGCGAATCGGCAGCATCACAGCGGTTGCAACCACGAGGGACCATGGCCAGAATGCCGTCATCTGCACATCCGCGTATCTATTACCTCCACCACCGCGCGGTCGGAGCGCACGATGCGTTGGGCGGTTGGCTCGATCACGCGCGGGATCTCGGCTTCGACCATGTGGCGCTCTCGCCGCCCTTCCGCGCAGGCCGTACGGGCGATGTCTTCTTTCCCGTTGATCATGATGCGGCGGATGAGGGGCTGGGCTTCACCGACGTGCTGCCGTTCGCGCTGGAGCACATCGCCCGCGAGGCGCACAGCCGGGGGCTTTCGCTGCTGATCGATTTCGCGCCCCAGCAATTCGCACTGGAGCATCCAGAGGTGGAAGCGGCTCCGGATCGTTTCACCGTGAGACGGGAGGCTGCGGGCGGGCCGGTCGATCCGCGCCGCCCGGCCACGGCGCAGGGCGCAGCCTGGTCGCGGCTCGATGCGGACGCGATCGCATGGCTGAAGGCATATTGGGAACCCCGCATCGCCGCCTGGGCTCAGGCCGGGATCAAGGGTTTCCGCGCCGTGCGCCCCAATGCGGCATCTGCTGATCTGTGGCGCTGGATCATCGAGACGATGCGCGCGCACCGCCCGGACGCGCTCGTGATCGCCGATACGACGGGCCTGCCGCGTTCCGACGCGCTCGGGCTCGCCTGCTGTGGCTTCGATTACCTGCTCTCCTCGTTGCCTTGGTGGGACGGGCGCGCGCCTTGGCTCGTCGAGGAGCATGCGGCACTCTCGGCCATCGCGCCGGTCATGACCATGCCGGAAGCGCCCTTCGCCACCCGTCTGGCGGAGCGCATCGGGGATGCGCGGGCGCTGCTGCCGGCCTGTGATCGCGCATTGCGACTCGCGGCGGGGCTGGGCTGCGGCATGCTGATGCCGATGGGCTTCGAATACGCTGCTCGCCGCCCGCTAGACGCGATCGAGAGCCGTCCGGAGGATGGCGCACAGATGGCCCAGGAAGCGCCGACGGAGATCGCTCAGCGCGTGCGCGATATCAACGCCCTGATCGCGAAGGTTACGGCGCTCGCGCAGCCGGGTCTCCTGCGCGCGCTGACCGGCCCCTCCGCCCAGGCGACAGGGATCCTGCGCACGCTGGTCGATCCGCGCGTCGCGCAGGAAGCCCTGCTTGTGCTCGTCAATCCGGACCTGCATGCGGGTCATGATGTCGGTGCAACCAAGCTGCGGGCGCAGATGGGTGGGGAATTCGGCGGTTTCGTGCCGCTTGAGGGTGGTGATACCAGCGATTCAGCCGGCGATACCTTCACGCTCGAGCCCGGTGCGGTGCTGCTCGCGAAAACGACGCGCGCAAAGCCCGTAAAGCTCCCGCGCGCCACCGGCAAACGTGCCGCGAAGGCGGCGGGCGCGGCGCCGCGCATCTTCGTCGAGGCGCTGTCGCCCTGCATTGATGAAGGGCGCTTCCCGGTCAAGCGCATCGTCGGCGATTCCATCACCGTGGAGGCCGATGCCTTCATGGACGGCCACGAGGTGCTCGGCGTCGAACTGCGCTGGCGCGCGCTCGACGAGGATGTCTGGCGCACGGCGCCGATGCTGCCCCAGGGCAATGACCGTTTCCGCGCTGCGCTGCATCTGGAGCGGATGGGGCGGCACGAATACGTCGTCGAGGCCTGGTTCGATCGCTATGCGACCTACGCACGCGATCTTTCCAAAAAGAGTGATGCCGGGGTGGATATCGCCCTCGATCTGAAGGAGGGGCGGCTGCTGGTCGAAGCGGCGCGCAGACGTGTCAAAGGTTCATTGAAGGAGCGACTCACCGATATTCTCGTCGATCTCGATCACGCGGATCAGGCCGGGCAGGTCGAGATCCTGCTGGGTATCGAGGCCCGCGCGCTGATGCAGGAGGCCGATGATCGCCCGTTCAGGGCGCAGAGTGTGATTCAGACTGTCGATGCCGAGCGCCAGCAGGCTCTTTTTGCGAGTTGGTACGAGATCTTCCCGCGCTCGCAGACGGATGATCCGGCCCGCCACGGCACCTTGCGCGACGTGATCCCGCAATTGCCGCGTGTGCGCGACATGGGCTTCGATGTACTCTATTTCACGCCGATCCACCCGATCGGACGCAAGAACCGCAAGGGTCGCAACAACACGCTGACACCGGGGCCCGATGATGTCGGCTCGCCCTATGCGATTGGCGCGGAGGATGGCGGGCATGACGCCCTGCATTCCGAACTCGGCACGCTGGAGGATTTCCGGGCTCTGCGTGATGCGGCGATGGCGCATGGGCTCGAACTCGCGCTCGATTTCGCCATCCAGTGCTCGCCGGATCACCCCTGGCTGAAGGAGAATCCCGGCTGGTTCGATTATCGTCCCGACGGCACGATCAAATATGCCGAGAACCCGCCGAAGAAATACGAAGACATCGTCAACGTCGATTTCTACAAGGACGAGGCGATACCCGATCTCTGGCTCGCGCTGCGCGATGTCGTGCTCTTCTGGGTCGGGGAGGGTGTGAAGACGTTTCGTGTCGACAATCCGCATACCAAGCCGCTGCCCTTCTGGGAGTGGATGATCGGGGAGGTGCGCGGGCGCCATCCTGACGTGATCTTCCTCTCCGAGGCCTTCACGCGGCCCAAGATGATGTATCATCTGGCCAAGGTGGGGTTCTCGCAAAGCTATACCTACTTCACCTGGCGCAATACGAAATACGAGCTGCAGAGCTATCTGGAGGAGCTGGCGCAGGAGGCGCCGAAGGATTTCTACCGGCCGCATTTCTTCGTCAACACGCCCGATATCAACCCGGTCTACCTGCAGCGCTCGGGCCGCGCCGGGTTCCTCATCCGCGCCTGTCTCGCGGCGACGCTGTCGGGGCTGTGGGGCGTGTATTCCGGTTATGAACTGCTCGAAGCGGAGCCGGTTCCGGGCAAGGAAGAATACAAGGATTCGGAGAAATACGAGATCCGCGTGCGCGACTGGAATGCGCCGGGCAACATCGTGCCCGATATTGCGCGGCTCAACCGGATCCGCAAGGCCAACCCGGCCCTGCACACGCATCTCAATGTGCGCTTCTACAATGCCGCGAACGAACATATCCTCTATTATGGCAAGCCCTCGCGCGAGGGTGACGAGATGATCCTCGTCGCGGTCAATCTCGACCCGCATCACCCCCAGGAAGCCGGGATCGAGGTCCCGCTCTGGGAGTTCGGGATCGGTGATGACGGCGCGCTCGATGTCGAGGATCTTATCACTGATCGCGCTTTCACCTGGTGGGGCAAGCACCAGCATATCCGCCTCGACCCCGCTGAATACCCCTTCGCCATCTGGCGTATCCGTCCGCACAGGAGAAGCTGACGTGTCCTCCAAGAAGAAGATCGCCAATGTCGACAACGATCCGCAATGGTACAAGGATGCGGTTATCTATCAGTTGCACGTGAAATCGTTCTTCGATGCCAATGATGACGGCATCGGTGATTTCGCGGGACTGTTGAAAAAACTCGACTATATCGCCGAGCTCGGCGTTACCTGCATCTGGCTCTTGCCGTTCTATCCCTCGCCGCGTCGCGATGACGGTTACGACATCGCCGATTACCGCGGCGTGCACCCGGAATACGGGAAGATGGGCGATTTCAAGCGCTTCGTGCAGGAAGCGCACAAACGCGGCATCCGGGTGATCACCGAGCTCGTGATCAACCACACCTCGGATCAGCATCCCTGGTTCCAGAAGGCGCGCAAGGCCAAGCCGGGCTCGGCGGCGCGCGATTTCTATGTCTGGTCGGATACCGACAAGAAATATACCGGCACGCGGATCATCTTCCTTGATACGGAGAAGTCGAACTGGTCCTGGGACGAGGAGGCGCAGGCCTATTACTGGCACCGCTTCTACAGTCACCAGCCGGATCTGAATTTCGACAATCCGCGCGTGCTCAAGGAAGTGCTCAGCGTGATGCGTTTCTGGCTCGATATCGGCGTAGACGGTCTGCGGCTCGACGCGGTGCCCTATCTCGTCGAGCGCGAGGGCACGAATAACGAAAATCTCCCCGAGACCCATGACATCCTCAAGCAGATCCGCACCGAGGTCGACAAGACCTATCCGGATCGCATGCTCTTGGCCGAGGCCAATCAGTGGCCGGAGGATACGCAGGATTATTTCGGCGATGGTGACGAGTGCCACATGGCCTTCCACTTCCCGCTTATGCCGCGCATGTATATGGCGATCGCGCAGGAAGACCGCTTCCCGATCACCGACATCATGCGCCAGACGCCCGAGATACCCGAGAACTGCCAATGGGCGATCTTCCTGCGCAACCATGATGAGCTGACGCTTGAAATGGTCACCGACCAGGAGCGCGATTACCTGTGGGAGACCTACGCCTCCGACCGGCGCGCGCGTATCAATCTGGGTATCCGCCGTCGCCTCGCGCCGCTGATGGAGCGCGACCGGCGCCGCATCGAGCTGATGCATTCCATGCTCTTCACCATGCCCGGCACGCCGGTGATCTATTATGGCGACGAGATCGGCATGGGCGACAACATCTATCTCGGTGATCGCGACGGCGTGCGCACACCGATGCAATGGTCCAGCGACCGTAATGGCGGTTTCTCGCGCTCCGATCCGGCGCGGCTGTCGCTGCCGGTGCTGATGGATCCGCTCTACGGTTACGACCGGGTGAATGTGGAATCGCAATTGCGCGATCCCAATTCCCTGCTCAACTGGATGCGCCGCATGCTCGCGGTACGCCGTCAGTATCAGGCCTTCGGGCGTGGTGCGATCCGCTTCCTGCGCCCGGCCAACCGCAAGATCCTGGCTTATCTGCGCGAGCACGACGGCGAGCGTATCCTGTGCGTCGCCAACGTCTCGCGCCAGGCGCAGGCGGTGGAACTCAACCTGGCGGAATTCGCCGGCAAGACGCCGGTCGAGATGTCGGGCGGGGCTTCCTTCCCGACGATCGGGCAATTGCCGTACCTGCTCTCGCTGCCACCCTTCGGGTTCTACTGGTTCGAACTGAGTGACGGGGTCGAGCCGCCGGCCTGGAGCACCGCAACGGCGGGGATGGAGCCCGAGCATCTCACATTCGTGCTGCGCAGCGGCGTCGCCGACGTGCTCAGGCCCGGCACCCGCGAGAAGACGCGCGAGACGCTCGAAACCGACGTCCTGCCGCAATACATTCCGCAGCGGCGCTGGTTCCAGGGCAAGGATTCCGCCTTCAAGGGCGCGCGTGTCGATGCGGCGGTGACGCTGGAGAGCGCGGACGGGCCGGTGATCCTGACCGTTTGCGATGTCGAGACGCAGGCCGGTGTCGAGAAATATACCCTGCCGCTCGCCGTTGCCTGGGATGACGAGACGATGCCGCCCTTTGCACCGCAACTCGCCATGGCGCGTGTGCGGCAGAACCGTCGCGTGGGTTATCTCACCGACGGCTTCGCCATGCCGGGTCTCGGCCATGCTCTGATGGACAAGCTGCGCGCTGGTGCGGTGATGCCGGTCGAGCGCGGTGAACTGGTCTTTGAACCGGAGGCATCGCTCTCCGCGCTTGAGGTTCCGGCAGATGCGGAGATCGAATGGCTGGGAGCCGAGCAGAGCAATTCGACGCTGATCGTGGGGCGCGCGGTCGTCATCAAACTGCTGCGCAAGCTCACCAGCGGCGCGCATCCGGAAGCGGAGATGAGCCGTTATCTCACCCGCGCCGGCTTTGCCAACACGGCAGCGCTGCTCGGCGAGGTGCGTCACGTCTCCGCGGAGGGCGTGCCGACGACGCTCGCCATCGCGCAGGGTTATCAGCTCAACCAGGGCGATGGCTGGGACTGGACGCTGAACTATCTCGACCGCACCATCGATGAACTCTCGACCATGACCGAAGAGGAGGTCGATCAGACGGAGGATCTGTTCGAAACCTACCGCAACTTCGCCGGTAATCTCGGCACCCGTCTGGCGGAGATGCATCGTATCCTCGGCGCCGCACCCGCAGAGGAGGGCGCCTTCGCCCCCGAAATCGCGGGCAAGTCCGATGTCGCGGCGCTGCGTCGCTCGGTCGAGAGCCAGGTGCGCGCGGCCTTCAAGGTGATCGAGAAGCGGGAATGGAGCGGTGACGAGGCCGAGGATGCGGCGGCGCTGGTTGCCCGGCGTGACGAATTGCTGGCGCTGATCGATGACCGGGCCACGATGTTCAACGGTCGGCTGCGCACGCGCGTCCATGGAGACCTGCATCTCGGGCAGGTGCTGGTTGCCGGGGGCGACGTGGTCTTCATCGATTTCGAGGGCGAGCCCGCCCGTCCGCTGGAGGAGCGCCGCGCCAAGGCGAGCCCGCTGCGCGACGTGGCCGGGCTGATCCGCTCCTTCGATTACGCGGCCTCGAATCTGGTCAAGCACCGCCACACCCCGCGCGGACCGATCACGGAGCATCGCGTCGACCATCTGCGCGACCTGTTCCGGGCCGAGGCCGAGCAGGCCTTCACGGCAGCCTACCGCGCGGGCAATCCGGAGGAAGTCTCCGAGCAGAACCTGCTCGACCTCTTCATCCTGGAGAAGGCGGCTTACGAAATCTGCTACGAGGCGGCGAACCGTCCCGCCTGGCTCGACGTTCCCCTTCAGGGCTTTAACGGCGTCGCCCGGCGCCTGCTCGACGACGGAAAGGAGACTGCGTGAGCGATATCCGCCATCCCGCACTGCATGGTCTGGAACATGCTGCCCTCGACGCCCTGTCGGGCCGGCTGACAGACCCCTTTGCCTTTCTCGGGCCTCATGACAGTGAGGCGGGCTGCGTGGTGCGCAGCTTCCAGCCCGGGGCGCAGAAGGTCGAGGTGGTGGCCGGCGATGATTCCGCCGTGCTGGCCACGCTCGACGATGTCAGTGACGGGCTGTTTGCCGGGGTCATCGGCGCGCGCCGGCCCTATCGCCTGCGTGTGCACTGGCCCGCCGGCATACACGAGACGGAGGACCCTTACGCGTTCGGGCCGATCCTGGGCGATCTCGATCTGCATCTGATGTCGGAAGGCGCGCATTGGGAGCTGCCCGAGCGCCTCGGCTCGGTCGTGACCGAGGTCGAGGGCGTGCCGGGCGTCGCCTTCTCGGTCTGGGCGCCGAATGCGCGGCGCGTTTCCGTCGTCGGTGATTTCAATTCCAGGGACGGGCGGCGCCACCCTATGCGGCTGCGTCACGATTCCGGGGTCTGGGAACTGTTCGTGCCGCGCCTGAAGGCAGGCGAGCGCTATAAATACGAGATCGTGGGGCGCGAGGGGCAGACCCTGCCTCTCAAGGCCGATCCACTGGCCCGCCGCACGGAAATGCCGCCTGCGACGAGCTCGATCGTGGCGGAGCCCTTTGATTTCCGCTGGACGGATGAGGCATGGATGGCGGCCCGTAACGCGCGGCAGGCGCCGGATGCGCCGATGGCGATCTACGAGGTGCATCCGGCCTCGTGGCTGCGTCCGGAGGGGGATCATACCG
>NZ_DATGCW010000331.1:0-2322 GCF_035311605.1 Saliniramus sp. | reverse complement strand
GCAGACAATCTGCGCCAGCATATCCGCATCCTGCGCGCGTTCGGCCTCTCCCCGATCATCGGCCTCAACGATTTCACCGGCGACAGCGATGCCGAGCGTGCGGCGATCGAGAATATCTGCGCCGAGGAAGGCGTGCGTCTTGTCCTCGCTCGTCACTGGGCGGAAGGCGGCACCGGTGCGGCTGATCTCGCACAGGCCGTGCTCGACGCACTCGATGCGCCGCGTGAGCCGGTGCGGCTGATCTATCCCGATGATGCGCCGCTGTCGGAGAAGATCCGGGCGGTCGCGACCGGCCTCTATCAGGCCTCCGACATCGCCCTGTCCGACATGGCCGCGCGCAAACTCGGCGAATACGAGGCGCTCGGCTTCGGCCATCTGCCGGTCTGTATAGCCAAGACGCAATACAGTTTCTCCGCCGATGCCGCGCGCGGCTCGGACGTGGCTGGCCATATCCTGCCCGTGCGCGACGTGAAGCTTTCCGCCGGGGCCGGCTACGTCGTGGCTTTGTGCGGGGAGATCATGACCATGCCCGGCCTGCCGCGACAGCCGGCGGCACTCGGGATCGGGCTCGACGGGGACGGAGAGATCGTCGGGCTCTCATAGCGGCGCAATTGGTCGACATGGCCTGAAGCGAGCGAGGTGGATGATGAAGAACGCGATGCCTTCCCATGCCCGTGTCGTCGTCATCGGCGGAGGCGTCGTTGGCGTCTCCACGCTCTACCACCTCGCCCGCAAGGGCTGGTCCGATGTGGTGCTGATCGAGCGCAAGGAACTCACCTCCGGCTCGACCTGGCACGCGGCGGGCTTGTTGCCCCTGTTCAACATGAGCTACTCGGTCGGCCAGATCCACAAATACTCCGTCGCGCTCTATGGCGCTCTGGAGGCCGAGACCGGGCAGGATGTGGGGCTCGCGCGCGTTGGCAATATCCGCCTCGCCACCAGCCGCGACCGCATGGACGAGTATCGCCAATATGCCGGCGTGGCGCGATCCATCGGGGTCAATGTCGAATTCCTGAGCCCCGAGGAAGTGGCCGAAATCTGGCCCTTCGCGGTGCCAGACGGCCTCGTCGGCGCGATCCGCCATCCCGATGACGGCTATGTCCAGCCCGCCGACCTGACCCAGGCGCTCGCAACCGGCGCCCGGGCGCTCGGAGCTTCGATCCACCGCCACACCAGCGTGCTCTCGATCACGCAAAAACCCAATGACGAATGGGTCATCACCACCGACAAGGGCGAGATCACCTGCGAACACGTCGTCTGCGCCACCGGCAACTTCGCCCGCCAGACCGGGCGCATGGTCGGGATCGACATCCCGGTCATGCCGGTGGAGCATCAGTACATCGTGACCGAGCCCCATCCCGAGATCGTGGCGCGGCGCGCACAGGGGCTCGGCGAACTCGCCGTCCTGCGCGAATCCGACGGCTCCTGGTACATGCGCGAGGAGCGCGGCGGGCTGCTGCTCGGGCCCTACGAGGTCGGCGCGCCCGCCTGCTACCGCGACGGCCCGGGCTCGGACAGCGAATACGAATTGTTCCAGGAGGATCTCGACCGACTCGCGCCGCATATCGAAAGCGCCATCGCGCGTGTACCGATCTTCGGGGAGGTCGGCGTCAAGCAGGTCTATAACGGCGCCATCGCCTATACGCCGGACGGCAGCCCGATCATCGGGCCGGCCTGGGGCAAGCGCAATTTCTGGCTCAACGAGGGCCACAGCTTCGGCATCACCGCCGCCGGAGGGGCGGGCTGGCAGCTCGCCGAATGGATCGTCGAGGGCGAGCCGAGCATCGACATGCTCGGCGTCGATCCGCGCCGCTTCGGCGATTACGCGTCGAAAGCCTATCTCGCGGCAAAGAACGAGGAGGCTTACGCCAATGTCTTCACCATCCACTATCCCGACGAGGAGCGCCCGGCCGGGCGGCCCCTGCGCCAGGCCCCCTGCCACGACCGGATGAAGGCGCTCGGTGCCGTGTTCGGGCAGAAATTCGGCTGGGAACGGCCCAATTTCTTCGCGCCCCCCGGGACGCCGCAGCAGGATCACTGGTCCTTCCGCCGCTCGCGCTGGTTCGATGCGGTGGGGGCGGAATGCGCCAATGTCATGGAGAATGTCGGCCTGCTCGACATGACTCCCTTCGCCAAGGCGCGGCTCTCGGGGCCCGGCGCGCAGGCCTTCCTCGATCAACTTGTGGCGAACCGCCTGCCGGGCAAGACCGGACGCGTCAGTCTGTGCCATTCACTCTCGCCCGGTGGCGGCGTGCATTCGGAATTCACCATCCAGCGCGAAGCGGATGACAGCTTCTACCTCGTCTCGGCGGGGGGCTTCCA
>NZ_DATGCW010000330.1:0-14406 GCF_035311605.1 Saliniramus sp. | reverse complement strand
ATGCTTGCTGCGGCTCCGCCTGACCGTTGCCGGTGCGCCCCTCGCTCATGCTCTCTCTCCCCGGCCACGATGGTTTTCGGAAGACGGCAGCGGGCCTCTCCCTTTTTTCCTTGTTTGGATGAATTATAGAGTAGTGATCAGAGCGCGCATCGCAAAGAGCAAAAACAGCGCGAATCCGCGATCCCGGAGGAAGTGACCGATGAAGCAGCGCGACCGCCTCGTTCTCACCTGCAGTTGCGAGGGCACCATGCCCGTCGATGGCGACGCCATTGCCGGCGCCGGCTGCGGGGAATTACCCGAGACAGCGCATCAGCTCTGCCGTGTCCAGCTCGACCGTTTCCGCGAGGCGCTTGCGACGGGGCGCCCGATGACGGTGACCTGCACCCAGGAACAGCCGCTCTTCGAGGAAGTCGCTGCGGATTTCGCGCAGGCGGCTGCGGAAGAAGCGGGAGACGCCGACGCGCCCTATCCGGATATCAGCTTCGTCAATATCCGCGAGACGGCAGGCTGGTCGCATGATGCAGAAGCGGCCGGGCCGAAAATGGCGGCGCTGATCGCGCAGGCGGCGGAGGAAGCCGAGCCATTCGAGGTCGTCTCGATGGAGAGCCGTGGCGTGGCGCTGATTCTCGGGCGCGACGAAGTGGCGCTGGAGGCCGCACGCGATCTGCTCGACAATCTCGACATCACCGTCCTTGTCACCCCCGGCGCCGAGATCACGCCGCCGCGCCGCAACGCCTTTCCGGTCCTGCAAGGGCGTATCGCCCGGGCGAGCGGGCATCTGGGTGCATTCGAACTCACCGTCGATGCCTATGCCGGCCCGTCGCCATCCTCGCGTGGCAAGCTCGTCTTCGGGGAGACGCGTGACGGTGCGGTGTCGCGTTGCGATCTCGTCATCGATCTGACGGGCACCACACCGCTGTTTCCCGCCGGCGAATTGCGCCCGGGCTATTTCCGGGCCGATCCAGCCGATCCGGTGGCCGTGGCAAAGCTCGTCGCCAAGGCGCAGCAGATGGTGGGCACCTTCGACAAGCCGCGCTTCATCAATTTCGCGCCCGATCTGTGCGCCCATTCGCGCAACCAGCAGACAGGCTGCACCCGCTGCCTTGATCTCTGCCCCGCCGGCGCCATCGAACCCGCCGGCGACAGCGTCGCGATAGATCCCAATATCTGCGCCGGCTGCGGTCAATGCGCTGCGGTCTGTCCGACGGGCGCGGCGGCCTACGCGTTGCCGACCGTGGAGAGCCTTGCCCGGCGCATCCGCGCCGCCCTGCGTGCCTTTTATAATGCGGGCGGCACCCGCGCGCCGGTCCTGCTCCTGCACGATGATGATCACGGCACCCCGCTGATCGATGCCAGCGCCCGGTTCGGTAACGGCCTGCCGGCGCATGTCATCCCGCTCACCGTCAACGAGGCGACGCAGATCGGACCCGAGATCATCGCTGCGGCTTTGGCCTGGGGCGCCGGCGGCCTGCGCATCCTCACCCGCGAACGCCCGCGCCACGCCATTGACGGGCTGGAGCGCACGCTCACCCTGATGGAGACCATTACCACCAACACCGGCCACGGCCCGGAAACGCTCGCCCTGATCCAGACCGACGATCCCGATGCGCTGGAAGCCGCGCTCGCCGTCGACCCCGTTGCGCTGCCGGAGAGCCGCGCCTCGTTCTTCGCGCCGGAGGACAAGCGCGGGCTCCTGACCCTGGCGATGACACAGATGAACCGCCATGCGCCGCAGCCTGCCAAGACGATCGTCCTGCCCGAGGGCGCACCCTTCGGCCAGGTCGCGCTCGATACCGATGCCTGCACGCTCTGCCTCGCCTGTGTCGGCGTCTGCCCGACCGGGGCACTGTCTGACAATCCCGATTATCCCATGCTGCGCTTCACCGAGAGCGCCTGCGTGCAATGCGGCTTGTGCGAGACGACCTGTCCGGAAGACGCGATCACGCTCGTGCCTCAGCTCGATTTCGAGGCCTGGGAGGAACCCAAGAAACTCCTCAAGCAGGAGGAGCCTTTCGCCTGTATCAGCTGCGGCAAGCTGTTTGGCACGAAGGCGAGCATCGAGCGGGTGCAGGCGAAGCTGAGCGGCCACTGGATGTTCTCCGGCCCCGCCGGTGAGCAGCGTCGCCGCGTCCTGCAAATGTGCGAGGATTGCCGCGTGGAGGCCGTCGTCAACGAGGGCTTCGATCCGCATGACGAGAGCATGCGCAAGGTGCGCACCACGGATGATTATCTCAAGGGGTAAGTTGGCGGTTGGAGCCCCGTTGGCGCACCATGCGAAGACAACAAACCGATGCGTGGCATGAACGCCTTTCCTGCGGAGACGATCATGCCGGAAATTGCCATGCCGCGCCCGATCAGGGTCAGTCCCGAAGGTGTACTCCCGGGCAGCAGCGTTGGCATTATTCGACGCCGTCAAAATCCGGAATGTCGTGGATGTCACGACCTGAGGCGTCATTAAAGAAGGGGTGATGGAAGATGTAATACGTTGCGTTGGGAGCGTCACCGAAACGCCAGCAGGCGTCTTCCTCTGGCGGACAGTTTCCACTTTCGATCATGCGCTGTCGCGTTGCGTCGACATCGTATTCACGGTCCGGAAGCGGGTCCATATTCGGCAGGGTGGGCTTGCCGTGATACGGATCGGGAACACCGTGTCGCTCAGCCCATTCACGGTACTCGGAACCAATGAAAAAGGACACGTTCTCGGGCCCCAGCTCTTCGCTCAGGGCCGGCATAAGAGCGCGCTCCGCCGAAATTCGGCCAACCGGCACGCCGTAATTCACCGGCCCGTTTTCGACGATATCAGGGGTGCCGACGAATTCCGGAAGGACATGCAGTTTCCCGATCTGGGCCAGAATGACACTGTCCCGGTGCTCCGCAGCCAGTCCCAGGAGACTTTGCTCCATCCCCGCCGTGCGGTTCGCCGTGCGCCCGGTATCATCCTCGAAGTCGTAGCGGTTGACATCCAGCAGGGCGACGCGGTTGCCGTCATTGAAATGGCGAATGACGTCCCGTTCCAGCGTATTCCGCCACGTATCGATTGTAGCCGGCTCCGCGACAGTCTCGCCTGTCGCATCCTCGTGATGCGCCAGAGCGCTCAGATAGCGTAGCTGCAGATCGACGGAAGCGCGCGCCAGAAATTCGTCAGGCTCGATCACGCCATCATAGAGCTGATCGATGAGATCATTCACGTGAGGTGTGGTGAAGGCCTCGAATGCGAGAACGAACTCGCGACCGGAATCACCCGTGAGCAAGTAATAGGCGAGAAAATCAAAGACGGATTGCGCCGTGGACGAGTGTCCCTCACCCATGACGACAATTCGCATATCAGGGTTTTCCGCGAGCCTTGTTTCAATATCTTCGGCAATCATTGCGGATGCGCTCTGGTAGTGGACCACCTGCTCCGCCGAGAAAGGAATCACCGGAATCCCGTATCCATCCGGCGATCTGAGCCTTACATCGTCCAGATCCGGAGCGGGCGCGCGGTTGGAATTGCTCGCGACAAGCTGTGTGGTGGCCGGTGCGCCCTTTGCCGATCCCTCAAGCGAGAAGCCCCGAGGAGCTTGCCCGCTCAACCCCTTGAGGTCAGGATTCGAAGAGGCTTGCGATACGCCTGGCATGGAGAAACTCATAGCTCACCTAAAAATTAATAATTAATATAAATTCATAATAATAAATTCCGTCACTTTTCGCAACAACTATCGAAGCCGGCCACTGGAAAGACGATCTCGTGCCACTGCGCTACAAGGCATGACCGCTCGCGCGCGCCTGGTCACGCCGGCACATGAGCGCAGCGGCGTGACGGGCGTTCACTCAGGGCGCAGATGGCGGCGGGTTCGCCTGCTCCGGCTGTGCGAGCGCGTTCTGCGGTTTGGCGATGCGATAGAGAACTTCGATCAGTTCGTCCTTTAGTTCCGGCATCAGGGTATGCCCGTCGACGAAATCCGGCTCGGGTCCGGCGAGGTGATCGGCGATGAAGCCGGCAGCGGCCTCACGCTCCTCGGGACCGCCCGCATGCCAGGCGCGCTGCAACAGATCCCGCAGGCTTGCGCTCCCGCCCGGCGGGATGACGATCCCACCCGGCGGAAGCGGTTGCAAGCCAAGCGCAGCCTCCACCTGCCCCGGGGCCACAGCGTGCCCGAGCATCATCGAGAGCCAGACCGGCACGTCGATTGCGCGCTGCTCGGCAGATCTGTCCTCGAAGGTGACGGTCGCGCTATCGTGCGAGCGCATCAGGGCGGTGCGCGCCTCAGGGCGCGACTCCCGCACGAGGTAGAAGGCTGTGCGCAGGCCGACAATATCTCCGAAGCTCGTGGAGGGGCCCAGATTGAGCTTGATGCGCACCTTGTCGGCATAGCCGTGCAGGACATCGGGGGCGAACCGGGCCGCGACATCGAACTCGCCGGGCACGGCACGGTCCATCGGCAGATGCACGGCCCCGCCGGTGACGAGGCCCACCAACCAGCTCACGAAATGCTCGGATGGCAGGAAGTTCGCATCAATCGTATCGCGCCCGCCCGGAATTCGGCCCGGCGGCGCCGACAGCCGCGCGCGGAAACCGGGATTGTGCGTCGCCTCGACATTCTGCGCACCGAATTCCTCCAGGAAACCGGGCTGGCCGGCAAGCGGCTCACCGCTTACGAGGCCTTCATTGATCTGCCTGAAAAGTTCGGCCTGCTCATCCGGGGCTTCGGTATACAGGGTCTGGAACCGCATCGAGAAGCGACCATCGCCCACCGCACGATCGATAACGGCGACAAATTCGCGCGGCAGGATGCTGCCAGCGGGAATGATCAGTTCCTCGGCGAGCTCCTCGCGGTATTCCGCCCCCGGCAGCCCTAACGGACCGATTTCCAGCGCGGGCGTATAGAATTCGAACATGGTCTTGCCGATACGCAGATCGGCATTGAGCCTGTACAAATCGCTGTCACTGTTGCCGAAGATGTCGACCGCCCCGGCTGCCTCCTCGGGCGGCAGCGGCGTGACGTCGAGGGCAAGATGGCCTTCGATCTCCGCAAAACCGGGCTCCTGCCGCTCAAGGGCGAGAGTCTCGGTATCCGGGGTGAATCGGAACGGTGATTCCTCGCCGAGGAAAGAGCGCTCGGCATAGCCTTCCAGCGCCGATGCTTTCCATTGAAGGGCCGAATTGATACCCAGCCCGCGCAGGCCAATCAGTTCCTGCAAAGCCAGACGCACGAGTTGCGGCTCGTGCAATCCTTCCCCGATCCGCGCACCCACGCCGAGCGCGTGGGCAAAGATATCGAGCAGTGTCCGCACATCACCCGAAGCAGCCGCTTCAATGATGGCGCCGCGCCGCGCATTCAGCGCCCTCAGTGTGTCGAGCCCGACCGCGCCGGTACTGCGCAGGACCTGCAACCCCGCGAACGGATCACGGATGGAGACGTTCAGACCGCCGCGCAGATCGAAGCCGGCATCCCGGATCATGCCGATCAGCGTATCGAGCATATCGCGCGATTGCGGCGCCAGGTCTTCGCGGGTAACCGGGGCGGTCATGATCGGATCGTAACCGGCCAGTGCGCCCGGCGGCGCCAGCGGTACCAGTGGGCCCGGCGCCGTCGGATTGAACGGGAACCGTATCGGCGCAGGACCGGAATCCCTCACCGGGTTGGCAAAGGCGCCGACCGGCTCGCGGGCGAACGGGCCGACATGCCGCCCGTCTTCACCGCGCCAGACGGGATGGCCGGCATCATCGATTCCGGCATAGACATAGCCCCGATCCGGCAAGCCGTAATCGATCGCACGCGGCATCGCATCATAACCGGGCTCACCGGGCGCAACGGGAGCGGGGAAGGCTCGACCGCCAGCGCGGCGGATCGCATCCATCGCCATACGCAGATCGTCGTCGAAGAAGCCGATTCCCCCCGGCGAACTGAAATCGAGCGCGTAGAGCGTCGCCGCCGCCGCGTCGAGAGCATCGGGGTCAACATCGTCGAGCCCGTCGCCTTCCCAGGCATCGAGCCGGCGATCACGCACGAAATCGATGATTTCGCCGGGCTCCTCCAGATTGATTTCGCGCGAGATTGTCAATGCTTCAGCAGCGACCCGAACCGGTGGCGGGAAGTGTGCTGCCTCTCCCGGATTATCCGGATGAGAGGGCGCGATGCCGGTCTCTTCGCGCATCGGCGTTTGCGCCCGATCATCCGCCTCCTGTTGCCGCGCGGCTGCGAAGCGCCTTGTGATTCCGGCTTCGCGCAGCAGCCTGTCGAAGCTCACATCGGGGCCGATGCGGCCCGTCTCACGCATGCGCTGATAAAACGCTTCAAGCTGGTCGAAAGATGCATTGGCATAGATCGCATGGACCCGTCCGCGCGCATCCGGCGGTAATCCGGGGCCGGTGATACGATTTTCCAGCGGCAGATAGAGCCATTGCGGATCGAGGCCGGGCCGAGCCTCGGCATTGTGATCGAGGACGGCGGAAATCGCCGCTTCACGGCTCGGCTGGATGCCGACATCCACACCGTCGAAACGCGTGGGCTGCTCCATCTCGATCTGGGCGGCACGGAGATCGAGCCCGGCCTGTTCGCGTGCGGCGAAACTGTCGCTCAAGCCGGCGCGGGCGAGGATATGGGCAAGGCTCTGATCACCCGCGAGGCGCCGCTGTGCGGCCAGCGCTTCAATGGCGCCGCGTGCGCGCTCCGGAGGGCCGAACCAGACCTCATGCGATCGCACCGGAATCGTGCCCCCGGCCCCGTCCGCAATTTCACGCATGATCACCAGCGGCAATGCGACCATACCCTCACTCGGCGTCGATCTGTTCCATTGCAGCGATTCGCGTTCCGCACGCGCGGCATCGGGCATCGCGAATGTCGTATAGCCGGCAATGGTCAAGGGATGATCGAGCGCCACCGCGCGCACCCGCATCTCGGCCGCCGCGAGCCGCGCCGCCTCCCAGTTGATTCCGACCTGGCGCGCCGCACCCGCCAGATCGAAATCGGGTGTCATGGTTCCCGCTTCGACGAAGCGGCCGATTTGCTCCTGCAGCGCAATCGCATCGCCGCGCAGCAAGGCGATCTCGCGCAGGCTGTCGTCCGGGCCGAGCTGACGCTCCAGCGGGACCCGTACCACGATATCACGCGGATGGGCGCTCGCATTATGCTGGCTGGCAACGCGCCCGGCGACATCCCAGTTCTCCAGAGGCCGCGCGATCGAGACGTCGTATCCGGTGGGCACGGGGTGTTGATCAGCGGCTTGCCGCAGAGCGGCATTGCGCGCCGCATCGGCCTCCGCAGCCTCACGGGCACGCCTGGCGATATCGCTGCTCGCATCGCGCTGCGGCGACGCACGACCCGTGCGATCGGTGACGCCGCCCCCGCCGCCGCGCGGGGTGCCCGGATAAGGCCCGAACGTAATGGGCTCACCATCCGCCGGGGGCAGGCGCGGCACGATGGGTGCCTGCGCTTCCGACCCGCTTCCCGCGCCAGCCCCGCCATCACCGGCCCCGCGTACAACGATGCGCCCTGCTGTGAGATCGTCGAGCCGGGAGAGCGCCGCACGTGCAGTGGCATCGCCGGAATGGCGGGCGAGTCCGCGCCGCATGGCATCAAGCATGGAGGGATCGAAACCGGCGACCTCCTCCGGCGTCAGCCTGTCGATGAAGCGTGCCACATCGCCGATTCTGGCGCGCGAGAGATTCTCGAAGGAGGCCAGAACATGCCCGTTGCGCGCCGCAACCTGCACCTGATGGTTGATCCGCACCAGCCGCAGCGCGCCCTCACCAAGCCCATAAAGTCCTGCGAGCAGGCTGGCGATCCGCCCCATGTTCAATCCGAAGTCGAAAGCGGGGGAATCGACTTCGAAACCCAAAGCCGTCAACCACGAATCCAGCGTCGTATCGACCGCGCCGCTCGCCGCGCGGCCAATCTCGCGCGCCACGCCCAGCGCGGCAGGATCCTGGAACATGGTCGGACTGATCGCAAAATAGGGCGCCATCCCCGCCAGCCCGGCCACGGGATCGCCAAGAAAAGCGCGGGCTGCGCCTGCCGCCCCATTGGCGAAGCGCACGAACGGGTTCTCGGAGAGCGGGCGGTCGGGATCCGCCATCGCATCCCGCGCGCGCTGGTCGAGTTCGCGCGCAACCTCGTTCAGGCGCTCGGCGAAGGGCGTGCCGCGCTGGCGCGGGATCGGGAAATCGACCGTGTAACTGTAGTCGCTGCGCATATCGAGCGGGCGCCCGCGATTGGTCCAGACGAGCCCGGTCTCGCCGATCCGCGACTCGAAATAGAGCTCGTAATCACCAGCGGCGTTGCGGACCTGGAAGATGTGGCCGAGATTGCCGAAGGGCTGCCGGTCGAAAGGCGCCCCCTCGGCATGGTCAGGGCGCTGGGCGAGATCGAACGCAGCCGGGGCGTGGTCGGAGAGGCGCGCGGAAGCTGATGCCGACGCATCGAAGCGAACATGCATAAATCAAACCCTCAAATAAAAAATAGCCTAAATACTCGCAAAACAAGCAAAAGAAGCCAGCTAAATAGTTTATGCTTTGCCAATCACACTTTTATAGATATAAAACAGACGAATACAAGACCGTTGTCTTGAGTGCATAACCTCTTCATATATCAGTTTCATGACACGTAGCCGCCCCCGGCATCGGGAGCGGCACGGCTTTCGTCGAAACGGAATGCAGTCGGTGTCGATCAACTGCGCAGATACGGCATCGGGTCGACCGGGTCGGAGCCGCGGCGGATCTCGAAATGCAGCTGGGGCGCGTTGACGTTTCCGGTACGCCCGGAATTCGAGACCACCTGCCCGCGACGGACATTATCGCCGCGTTTCACCAGCAAATCGCGGTTATGCGCGTAAGCCGAGACATAGCCGTCATCATGGCGGATGAGGATCAGGTTGCCGTAGCCCTTCAGCTCGCTGCCCGCATAAGCGACGGTCCCGCCTTCGGCTGCGCGCACCGGCGTGCCTTCGGGCAGTGCGATATTGATGCCCTCGTTACCACCTGTGCCGAAGCCGGCGATGACGCGCCCGCGTGCCGGCCAACGGAAGTCGAGCCCGGCGGCAGTCGCGTTCGGCTGAGAAGCCTCGGGCTGCGGCTGCGGCGCATTCGCCTGCTGAACGCGCGGTGCTGCTTCCGCAGCAGAAGCGGCGGCGTTCTGCGGTCGCGTCTGTGCTTGCGGACGCGTCTGTGGCTGCGTGGCGGGCCGGGCCGCACTGGCCAGCTGGCGTGGACGCGGGGGCGGAGCCACAGAGGGTTGGGCGGGCAGCGCATCGGAAGTCTGACGCGACTGTGCCGACGCCGGCGAAGCATCATTGCGCGTCTGAGTCGGCTGTGCCGAAGCCGTGCGCGTCCCGACCGCATTATAGACCGGGATCACCACAGTGGATCCGGGCCGCACATCCGCCGCGCCCTGCAAATTATTGGTCGAAAGGATCGCAGAAGTGGGAACATTGTAACGATTGGAGAGCCCCTCCAGCGTCTGCCCCTCGCGCACGACGATCGGCGTGCCGCCCAGCGCTGTCCAGCCGGCGGGGCCTGTCGAACGCTGCTGGTTGCGGGCCGGCGCGGAGGTCTGAGCGGAAATCACCTGTGGCTGCGCGGAACCGGGTGCCGCGAGCGGCGAAGCCTCGATTATTCCCGCAGAGATTCCCGCAGACGGCGCGCCATCCGGGTTGATGCTGCCCGTGGTGAGCGGCTCACTGCGATTCGAGGCGAAGGGGTTCCCGAAGGGATCGCCCGCAAAACGCATCGTATCTGAACTGCATGCGGCCGTGAGACCGGAGACGAGACCGATCACCATCACCCGCGAGAGAAGGGAGAAACGGCCGGAACCGTGCAGACAACTCATCGGCGCACCTGGTGTTCTACGCAACATTGGAATCCGATTAAACGCCGATTCAGGTTAAGCATTGGTTGAGCCGCGCTGCGCAATTGCGATGAAGCGCAATTTTTCTTAACCATGGCCGTCAGGCTTGATCCGATCTGCATGCGCGCGAACACGCGATGAGGCATCAAGCGCGCGGGATAATTCCCGGTTTTCAGCTCCGCTGCGGATAGGGCCCGCTGCCCGGCTTCGCGGCTCCGGATTCGGATTCGGATTCGGATTCAGCCCCCAGCTTGGCCAGCTCGACCTTCGCGCGCAATTCGATATGCGCGATGATTTCATCGAGCCGTGGATCACCACTGAACGTATTGCGCTCGGACAAGCGCGCGACGATCGTCTGGAGATCGCGCGCGGGGACCTTTCCGCTCAACAGGGCCGCTTTCAGCCGATCGAGCGAATCGAGGATGTCGTGGCCACGCCGTGCGGCCTTGCGCCGGCGCTCACCTTCATCCGACTCCTCCTGAAGGGCGAGCAGGGCGTCGAGCGAGCCGACGGGCGCGGCACTCGCGGCAGATGCTGCCGGGCGCGCATCATGCGTATCGGAGACCGCGAAACCGCCATCCGATGTGCGGCGGCGCGCTGCGGCTGCGGCGATCGGTGATGCGGTAGTCTTGGGATCGATGCGCATGGCGCGTCCTCCGGCTTTGCCCGAATAGAGGCTGACGCAACATGGTTAACCACGCGTTAACCAGGCGGCATTTTCTGCCGGGCGCACACCGCGCCGGACGATGCTGCGGGGAGTATCCGGCAAAATCTGCCGCGTATCCGTGAAACCGGCTTCGCAAAGCAGGGCGAATGCAGCGGATAAACGCAGGAAATCATTCACCTTTCCCGCGTCTGAAGAGCCCTCTCATCCGCTGGCACGGCACTTGCCATGGTAATCTGGCCAACAGCGACGAGAGTGCGATCATGAAGAAGACGATGCGAAAAGTCATCACGCTCATCTGCGCCCTGGCCTTCACGGCGGGCCCGTTGCTTGATGCCGCCATGGCGCAGGCCGATGTCGCACGCCCGACATCCAACATGTCCCGCATCAAGGATCTCGCCGAAGTCGAGGGCGTGCGCCAGAACCAGCTCGTCGGCTACGGACTCGTCGTCGGTCTTCAGGGTACCGGCGATTCACTCAACAATTCGCCCTTCACCCGGCAATCCCTGACCGCCATGCTCGAACGCCTCGGGGTCAATACGCGCGGAGCGAACCTGCGCACGGCGAATGTCGCCGCGGTGATGGTCACCGCCAATCTCCCCGCCTTCTCTACCCAGGGCACGCGGCTCGATGTCACCGTCTCCGCGCTGGGTGATTCCAATTCGCTCGAGGGCGGCACGCTTCTGGTGACGCCGCTGATGGGCGCCGATGGCGAAGTCTATGCCGTGGCCCAAGGCTCAGTCGCCGTCGCCGGGTTCGGCTTCGAGGGCGATGCCGCGCGTATCCAGCGCGGGGTTCCGACGGTGGGGCGCATCTCCAACGGCGCGCTGATCGAGCGCGAGATCGAATTCTCGCTGGCCGAGAAGCGTCATCTCCGGCTGGCTCTGCGCAACCCGGATTTCACAACCGCGCGCCGCATCGCCACCGCGATCAACGATTTCATCGGCGATGATGCTGCAGCACCGAGCGACCCCTCGACGGTGCATCTGCGTATTCCCGAAAGCTATGGCGGCAACATGATCGAGTTGCTCACCGAGATCGAGCAACTGCGTGTCGAGCCGGATCAGCCGGCCAAGATCGTCGTCGACGAGCGATCCGGCATCATCGTCATGGGCCGCGACGTGCGCGTCTCCACCGTCGCCGTGGCGCAGGGCAATCTCACCGTGACGATCATGGAGGAACCGCAGGTCGTACAGCCGCTGCCCTTCAGCGATGGCGAGACGGCGGTGGTACCGCGCACCGCCATCGAGGTCTTCGGCGAGGACGGCCAGCTCGCCGTCGTGCCGGAAGGGGTGACCCTGCGCGAGCTCGTCGACGGGCTGAACGCGCTGGGTATCGGCCCGCGCGATCTGATCGCCATTCTCCAGGCAATCAAGGCCGCCGGCGCCCTCCAGGCCGATATCGAGGTGATGTGATGAGCGCACTTTCTCTGGAAGTCTCGATGGGCATGGCCCGCGCCTCACAGGCGCGGCTGGATGCGCGCGCAGAGGGCGCAAGCGAAGTTTCCGGCGCGCGGCGCGAAGCCCTGCGCGCCCAGGCTGACGATTTCGAGACCATGTTTCTCGAGCAGATGTTCGGCCAGGTCTTCAGCGCGAATGGCGACGAAGGGACCTTCGGCGAAGCCGGTCCCGGCTCCGACGTCTACCGCTCGATGCTGGTCTCCGAATATGCGGGAATGGTCAGCAAGTCCGGCGGCATCGGCCTCTCGGACCAGATCTATTCCGAATTGCTGAAGATGCAGGAAGGATGATGCCATGTGGGCCGATCAGCGAAACGCCGAAGGCGCCGCGATCCGGGTGACGGGCCCGGCGGAGGCGCGCGGTCTGATCGAGGATATCAGCGCCACCATGGCGGCGCTCGAGAAGATCCTCACCGTCGAGACCGAGCATGTCCGCGTCGGACGTATCACCGAAGGACTCGCGAACGAGAGCCGCAAGAGCGAGTTGACCAGCGCCTATCTGCGCGGGCTCGAAGCACTCAAGGCCAATGCCGTAGCGCTCGCCCGTTTTGCCCCCGCGCCGCTGGAAGAGCTGAGGGCGCGCCACGCCGACTTCGCCCGCGCCATCGAAACCAATCAGATCGTCCTCGCCACCGCCCGCGCCGTTTCGGAGAATCTGGTCAAGGGAATCTCCAACGAACTGTCCCGCGCACAAGCACCGCAAGGCTACGCTCCCGGCCGCGCCCGCAGCGCTTATGGTGGCAAGAGCGCCCCGCTGCTCGTCTCACGGGAATTCTGAGCGTCGTAAAGGCGCACCCTTCATGAAGGCCGCCTGCTCCCCCGCTTCGACGAGAGAGCGGGAAGATCGCGCGCATGAACCGCTCCGCTTTTCCGCGAGCAAATGCACTCTTCACGTCAACTGCCGCTATCCATCGGTACGCAACATCATATATGAGCGCTGGGGGCTACACATGACGCGGAGACAGCCCATGATCGTACGACACGCTACTCGCAGCTCGCTGGTCCGTAATCGCATCCTCGCAAGCGCCGCCCCCCTGTTCGCCATGCTCCTCGCCATCCTTGCGAGTACAGTTCTTTTCGCACCGGTTCACGCTACGGCACAGCCGCGCGATAGCGTCAGCGCGATTACGGTCGATGTCGCGCCGCTGCGCGCGCGCGGCGTCGGCGTCTTCGCCGATCTGCTGCATGATTCGCTGCGCGCGGAACTGCAGGCGCGCTACACCATCGCCGCGAATGCGCCGCGCCTGCATGTCACCCTGAACAGCTTCTTCCTGAATGCGAACACATGGATCGACCATGACGACAGTTTCGGCGGGGGCTTTGCACAACCACCGCTCGACAATCTCGGCGGTGAAGCGCAGTTGATCGCGCCGGACGGGCGCGTGATCGACAGCTACAGCCTGCTCGCAAACAATCCGGCGACAACGGGCTCCCATCGCCCGTCGCCGGAGCGGGAGCAGATCCGCGCCATGGCGCTGACCAGGGTGTTCGCCGGATGGGTGGTGCGCCGCTTCTGAGGCGCGCCTCAGCCCTCCAGATCGAGTGGCACGAGCGGCTCGTCCTTGACCTTGTCGAGGCTGAGCGCCGTGCGCACGTTGCGCACGTTGGGCAGGCTCGTCAGATCGCCGACGAAATTCTGAAACGCCGTCATGTTCGTCGCGACGCATTTGAGGATGAAATCAACCTCGCCGGAGAGCGTCCAGCATTCGCGCACCGTCGGCCAGTCGGCGATGCGCTCCTGAAACGCCGCGAGATCCGCCTGTGTCTGGCTGGCCAACTGGACCATGGCGAAGCAGATCACCTCGTAGCCGAGCAATTGCGGATCGAGCAGCGTGCGGTAGCCCTTGATGATTCCCGCCTCCTCCAGAGCGCGCACACGCCGCAGGCATGGCGGCGCCGACAGGCCGACACGCCTCGCCAATTCAACGTTGGTGATGCTGCCGTCTTTCTGCAATTCGGCCAGAATCTTGAGATCGATCGCGTCAAGGCGGTCGCGCATGGAAACTCCGTCGTCTATAACGCCCTCCGCGAGGACGCGTTTACATAATCGCGTTAGCGCATGCACACAAGCCGCGCAACGAAATTGCGCGTGGGAGTTTTCGACGTGCGCCTTCCGACGGTCTGGGCATTGACGACGGGGGAAGCCGGCATGCGCAGCCAGGTGCTCGGCTTGTGCGACCGGATGGGCCTCGCCTTCACGGAAAAATGCATCGGATTGCGCGCGCCATGGCGCTGGCTGCCGGGGCATCTTTGCCCTTGTCCCCTGCGCGGACTCGCCGCAGAGGGTGATGCGCTCGCGCCGCCCTGGCCGGATCTGCTGATCTCCTGCGGACGGCGTTCCACAGCCGCCGCCATAGCCATCCGGCGTGCCTCGGGCGGACGGACGCTGACGGTGCATCTGCAAAATCCGCGCACGCCGCCCGATCACTTCGATCTGGTCATCGCCCACCCGCATGATG
>NZ_DATGCW010000329.1:0-8884 GCF_035311605.1 Saliniramus sp. | reverse complement strand
GGGTGGCGATGGCGAAGGCGAAATTGCCGAAGGTCTCGCCGAGCACCATGCCGTTATATTCCGGACGCGGCGCCGAGAGCATCGGATAGCGCTTGTCGCCGACCCAGTTGAAGCTGCCGCCGTCGACGATCAGCCCGCCGATGGAATTGCCGTGGCCACCGAGGAACTTCGTCGCCGAATGCACGATGATGTCGGCGCCATGCTCGAAGGGTCGAACGAGATACGGTGTGCCCATGGTGTTGTCGACGATGAGGGAGATGTTGTGCTTCTTCGCGATCTCGGCGATCGCCGCAATATCGACGATCACGCCGCCCGGATTGGCAATCGATTCGATGAAAATCGCCTTGGTCTTGTCGGTCACGGCAGCGTCAAATGTGGCGGGGTCCTCGGTATCGGCCCATTTCACCTGCCAGCCGAAATTCTTGTAGGAATGCGTGAACTGGTTGATCGAGCCGCCATACAGCTTCTTGGCCGCGATGAACTCGTCCCCCGGCTCCATCAGGGCGTGCAGCGTCAGGAACTCCGCCGCGTGGCCGGACGCCACCGCGAGCGCCGCCGTGCCGCCCTCGAGCGCCGCGACGCGCTGCTCCAGCACGGCGCAGGTCGGATTCGTGATGCGTGAATAGATGTTGCCGAAAGCCTGGAGGCCGAAAAGCGAGGCCGCGTGATCCACATCGTCGAAGACGAAGGATGTCGTCTGGTAAATCGGCGTGGCGCGCGCGCCGGTGGCCGGATCCGGCGTGGCGCCGGCATGAATGGCGAGGGTATCGAAACCGGGCACTTGTTCTGTCATCGCTTGCATCTCCCTTGCGCGCCTGGCGCGGAATTGTTGCCCGAACGCGCCATGCGCAAATTCGTGCCTTGTAAAGAACGATCGTTCTTTTAATAGAACACACCGGAAGCGTCAACGCAGTGATTCCCGCCATCCTCCGGAGACGGCGCAATCGTGGCAGATATGTGCATGAGCGGCGAATCGCTGCTTCACTTCCTTGAACCGCACGGAAAAACCGTGCAAGACAGGCACCAATCGACGCAAAGGCCGGCAGCTTCCGGAACCATGCGCGTCGGACTGATTTGGGTGAGATTGATGACGAAGCAATTGCGGATCGGCCTGGCCGGACTCGGGACAGTCGGAGCGTCCCTTGTACGGCTTCTCCAGACGCACGGGGCAGCGATAGGCGCGCGTGCCGGTCGCCCGATGGCCATCACCGCCGTCAGCGCACGCGACCGCAGCCGTGATCGCGGCATTGATCTCTCGGACCTCGCCTGGTTCGACGATCCGATCGCCCTCGCCGGCTCCGGCGATATCGATTGCTTCGTGGAACTGATCGGCGGCGACGAGGGGCCGGCGCGCGAAGCCGTCGAGGTGGCGCTGAAATCCGGCAAGCATGTGGTCACGGCCAACAAGGCATTGCTGGCCAAGCATGGCAATGCACTCGCAGCTCTGGCCGAGGAAAACGGCGCGCATCTCGCTTTCGAGGCCTCGGCTGCCGGCGGCATTCCCATCGTCAAGACCATGCGCGAGGCGCTGGCCGGCAATCGCGTGACACGGCTCTACGGCATCCTCAACGGCACCTGCAACTACATCCTCTCGCGGATGGAAGCAGAGGGCCTCTCCTTCGCCGAATGCCTCGCCGATGCCCAGAGGCTCGGCTATGCCGAGGCTGATCCGACCTTCGATATCGAGGGCAATGACACGGCGCACAAGCTGGCGCTTCTGACGAGCCTCGCCTTCGGCACGAAGGTCGACGCGGATGCGATCTATGTCGAGGGGATTTCCGCCATTGCGCCACTCGATCTGAAGATGGCCGATGATCTCGGCTTTCGCATCAAGCTGCTCGGTGTGGCCGAGCGCACCAAGACGGGGATCGAGCAGCGCGTGCACCCCACCATGGTGCCCAGGGATTCCGCCATCGCGCAGGTCATGGGCGTCACCAATGCCGTGACCATTGATGCCGATGCGGTGGGCGAACTCACCCTGATCGGGCCCGGGGCGGGCGGTGACGCTACGGCCTCCGCCGTTCTGGCCGATATCGCCGATGTCGCCGGCACGCCGGCGCGCCCGCCATTCGGCTGGCCCGTGGCGCAGATGGAGCTGGCCGAGCGCGCGCCGATGCAGCGCCACGAGGGCGGCTATTACGTGCGCCTGTCGGTCTATGATCGCCCGGGCGCCGCCGCCGGGATCGCACGGCACATGGCCGAGAACGCCATCTCGCTGGAGAGCATCCTGCAACGCCGCTCCGAGGCCGCCGCGCTCGATCCGACCGGGCGCTCCGGCGCCCCGGTGCCGGTGGTGCTGATCACCTATGCGACGAGCGAGGGCGCGGTGCGCGAGGCGATCCGGCAGATCGCCGGGGACGGTTTGATCGCCGAGGATGCGCAAGTCATCCGGATCGAGAGAGAATAAAAGCAATCGCGGTCGCCAGGCGGCGATCACATTCGGAGGCTGGCCCCCATGGCTGACAAGAAAATCACCCCCAACCCGTTCATCGAACGTATCCTCACCCTCGAACTTGTCCGCGTGACCGAACGCGCCGCCGTCTCAGCCGCGCGTCTGCGCGGGCGCGGCGACGAGAAAGCCGCCGACCAGGCCGCAGTGGACGCCATGCGCCGCGAGCTCAACAAGCTCCAGATCGACGGCACCGTCGTCATCGGCGAGGGCGAGCGCGACGAGGCGCCGATGCTGTTCATCGGGGAGAAGGTCGGCAACGGCGACGGGCCGAAGGTCGATATCGCCGTCGATCCGCTGGAGGGCACCACCCTTTGCGCCAAGGACATGCCGGGCTCCGTCGCGGTGATGGCCATGGCCGAATCGGGGACCCTGCTGGCCGCACCCGACGTCTACATGAACAAGATCGCCATCGGACCGGGCTATCCCAAAGGCGTGGTCGATCTCGATGCCAGCCCGCAGGACAACATCAACGCGCTCGCAAAAGCCAAGAGCGTGGCACCCTCCGACATCACCGCCCTGATCCTCGATCGCCCGCGCCACCATGAGCTGATCGCCGCCATCCGCGCCACCGGTGCCAGCGTGCGCCTGATCAGCGACGGTGACGTGGCCGGCGTGATCTACACGGCGATGCCGGAGAAGACCGGGATCGACATCTATCTCGGCATCGGCGCCGCGCCGGAAGGCGTACTCGCCGCGGGTGCCCTGCGCTGCATCGGTGGCCAGATGCAGACCCGCCTGATCCTCGATAGGGAGGATACGCGGGCGCGGGCCAAGGCGATGGGCGTCAAGGATCCCGAAAAGAAATACGACATGACTGAACTCGCTGCCGGCGACGTCATCGTCGCGCTGACCGGGGTTACCGACGGCGCGCTGGTCTCCGGTGTGCGTTTCGGCCCCGAGGTTATCGAGACCGAGACGGTCGTCTACCGCTCCGCCACCGGCACGGTACGCAGCATAAGCGCCGAACACCGCGATTTCGACAAGTTCCACCTGGATTGATTTTCTTGTCCATATAATCCGCAAATCTCGAAATCGGCGAACACAGCTCCATGACTGACGATCGAAACGACACGATCATCCTGACTTCCGCGCTTCTGGCCGGGCTCGATCACGCCCGGCAATCGGAGCCGGAGCAGCCTTCGCGCCAGGACCTGGCCACGCGCATTATCAGCGAGTGGCTGCTGGCGCGCGGCCATCTGCGTGGGAAAGGCTTTGACGAGGGGAAGCGCCCCGATGATCTGAACACGGGCAATGATGATTGACATCGGCGCGCAGATGCCGGCGCGCTTGCGCGCAAGGCACTGCGTGTCGAGTCTGGTACGCAGAGTATTGCGTTTTGCGCGCTGATGCCACAAAACCCGGCTTGCCGGTACGGGGCCGGAAGCCATGCTGAGAGACGAGCCATGATCGATTACGCCAAAGTCCGCCGCATGATGGTCGACAACCAGCTGCGGACCTACGACATCAGTGATCTCGGCGTGCTGTCGGCCATGAACGAAGTGCCGCGCGAGATCTTCGCGCCGGCGGATATGGCAAATCTCGCCTATTCCGACCGCCCGCTGGTGATCGCGCAGGCCGAAGACGGCGAGACGCGCCATTTCCTCGCGCCGATGGTCTTCGCCCGGATGCTGCAGAATCTCGATCTGGATGCGGGCGAGCGTCTCCTGATCCTCGCCGGCGCGCTTGGCTACGAGGCCGCCGTCGCGGCGCAGCTGGGCGTATCCGTCAGCATTGTCGAACCGGATGCGGCGCTGGCCGAGAAAACCCGGCAGAATCTGGCGCAGGCCGGACTGAGCGACGACGTCACCATCATCGACAAGCCACTCGATGCCGATTTCGGCGTGGCGGACGGCTTTGACGCGATCCTGATCAATGCAGCCGTGGAGAAGCGTCCCGAAGCGTTGCTCGCACAGCTCGCTGATGGCGGTCGTCTGGTTACGGTGATGGGCGACGGGGGGCGTACGAGCCGGGTCACGCTGTTCGTGCGCTCGGGCGAGGTGATCGGCGACCGCCCGCTCTTCGACGCTGCGGCCCAGCCCCTGAAGGCCTTCCGCGAAGAGCCCGGTTTCGTTTTTTGAGGCGTTGCTCAAATACCACGCCCCTGCCGCAATTGTGCCGGGTGCCAGACCCGCCTTCCGCTCGTCGTTAGAAAGGTTTAGATTTCGTTTTCATTCGGGGCCCAGATGGGTGATTCCGCGCGTTCGTCATGGTGGCGCAGCAACGGGAAACGATTCGTGACCAGAGCAAACCCACGTTCTTTCGTCAGCTTCGTCGCGACAACAGCCTTGTTGCTGACGGGCTTCGCGATGGTGGCGATGCCCGGCGGACATCAGGCTCATGCCGAGACGATCGACACCGCCCTCGCCCGCGCTTATCAGAACAGCCCGATCATCAATGCCTCGCGGGCAGGCCTGCGCGCGACCAACGAAGGCGTGCCGCAGGCGCGCTCGGGCTATCGTCCGCGTATCAACGCCACCGCGGATATCGGCAGCCAGATCACCTGGCGGCCCAATCCGGTCACCGGCGCAATCGATTCACGGTCACGCGATCCGCGCGGGATCGGCCTCGAAATCACGCAAAACATTTTCGATAGCGGGCGCACCGGCAATGCCGTGCGCCGCGCCGAAACGCAGGTTCTCGCCGCGCGCATGCGGCTGGAAGCCACCGTGCAGCAGACACTGTTTCGCGGCGCCGAAATCTACATGAACGTCCTGCGCGACACGGCGATCCTGAACCTGCAGCGCAACAATGTCGAAGTTCTCGACGAACAGCTGCGCCAATCTCAGGACCGTTTCGAAGTCGGCGAAGTCACCCGTACCGATGTCGCGCAGGCCGAATCGCGGTTGGCTTCCGCTCGTTCGCAGGTCAGCCTGGCCGAGGCCAATCTGCGCGCGAATATCGGACGGTATCGTCAGATCATCGGTTCGCAACCGCGCGAACTCGGTGCCGGGCGCGCCCCTGAGCGCCTTATTCCCGGCAATCTCGACAGCGCCCTCCATTCCGGCCTGACGGAGAATCCGTCGATCATCGCCGCGCGCCATGCGCTCGACGGCGCCCAGATCGCGGTGAAGGTCGCGGAGGCGGAACTCCTTCCGCGCGCCAGCGTGCGAGGCTCGATCGACCGGCGTTTCGACGCGCAGCAGCGCGGCGATCGCCAGACCAGTGCTTCGATCACGGCGCAACTGACCGTGCCGCTCTATCAGGGCGGCGAGGTCTCCGCGCGGGTTCGCGCGGCAAAAGAGACCGTGAACGAGTTCCGTTTCGAACTCGAACAGGCCCGCGAGGAAGTGCGCGCCAATGTGATCACGGCCTGGGGCTCGCTGGAGGCCGCATCCGCACAGATTCAGGCCGCCGAGATCCAGGTCGACGCGGCGGAGACCGCGCTGACCGGTGTGCGCGAGGAGGCTCGCGTCGGCCAGCGCACCACGCTTGATGTGCTTAATGCCCAGCAGGAGCTGCTGAATGCGCGTGTCAACCTGATTACCGCGCAGCGTGATCGGATTGTTGCGGCCTTTTCTCTGGTCCAGGCCATGGGCCGACTGACGCCGCGCCAGCTCGGCCTTGCCATTGCCGAATACGACTCGCGCGAGCATTACGAACAGGTCCGCCACCGGATCTGGGGCACCTCCACACCGTCTGGCGACTGATAAACGCCTGTGGGTGAAAGGGCTTCGCCCCTTTGCGCATCGGGTCCGCATCGTTTAACCATATGATGCATGATACGACGGGTGATTCTCGTCGTCGGCGCACTCGATCGCGGTGAGAGTTTCGCATGAACCAGGCCAATCCGAAGACCGACGAACCCTCAATGGAAGAAATTCTGGCTTCGATCCGGCGCATCATCGCCGATGATCAGGAAGCTGCGAACAAGGGTGACGAGGAAGATCCTTTCGAGCAGGCGATGGCGGAAGCGATCGGCGATGACGGTGCGGAAATGCCGGAGGCATATGACGCCGCGCCGCAGCAGCCGGAGGAAGACGACGACGATGACGTTCTCGATCTCGCCGAGGTCGGCGAGGCCGTCCCGCCGGCGGATCTCGCGCTCGAACATGACGATATCGATTTCCGTAATGAAGACGGACAGATCGATTTCGATGCCATCGACACCGGGGCGGCCGAAGAGGACACTGAAGAACTGGCCGGACAGGACGCCGTGGACGCGGCTTTTGATGCAATCGGTACCGATGACGAAGAGGATGATGACGGGCTGGATTTCGCGCCCGCAGCCGCGCCTGAACCCGAGCCCGAGTCCGAATTCGAACCCGAGCCCGCCTATGCCGCGCCGGCGCAACACGCTTTCATCGACGAGGACCGCCTGATTTCCCAGGCGACGGACGAGGCCGTCGGCAATGCCTTCAACCAGCTCGCCCATACGGTGCTCTCCAATAACGGGCGCACCCTCGATGATCTGGTGAAGGAGATGCTGCGCCCGATGCTCAAGGTCTGGCTCGACGACAACCTGCCGACCATCGTCGAGCGCATGGTTCGGGCCGAGATCGAGCGGGTCTCACGCGGCGGCGGGCGCTGAGGCGACGGCTCCCGGCCAAGCGTCTCACCAGCTGTTTCCGCGACCGTCTGCACCCTGCCCGACCTTAGTAAAGCGCTGTTCTGAACGGCGCCGGTTGACTTGTCGGCGCCGCTGCTTTTTCTAACGCAACGACCTCATCGATTTCGTCAACACGGACACGACCGGCTAAAAGCATGATGGACAAGACCTTCGACCCCGCTGCCGTCGAGGCGCGTATCGCCGCGCGCTGGAATGATGCGGGCGCTTTTCGCGCCGGTCGCCCCGAGCGCAAGGACGCAAAGCCCTACACCATCGTGATCCCGCCGCCGAACGTGACCGGCTCGCTGCATATGGGCCATGCGCTCAACAACACCATCCAGGACATACTCTGTCGCTTCGAGCGCATGCGCGGGCGCGACGTGCTCTGGCAGCCGGGCACGGATCATGCCGGCATCGCCACGCAGATGGTGGTCGAGCGCAAGCTCGCCGCAGAGGGCCGCCCCGACCGCCGCAGCCTCGGGCGCGAGAAATTCCTCGAAGAGGTCTGGGCCTTCAAGGAGGAATCGGGTGGGCGCATCCGCCGCCAGCTGGAGCGCATCGGCGCCTCCTGCGACTGGTCGCGCGAGCGCTTCACCATGGATGACGGCCTCTCGAAGGCGGTTTTGCGTTTCTTTGTCGAGCTCTATCGCCAGGGGCTGATGTATCGCGACAAGCGGCTGGTGAACTGGGATCCGAAATTCCAGACGGCGATCTCCGATCTCGAAGTGCAGCAGCTCGAGATCAAGGGCCATCTCTGGCACTTCCGCTATCCGATCGAGGACGAGCCGGGGCGCTTTATCACCGTCGCGACGACGCGGCCCGAGACCATGCTCGGCGATACCGGCATCGCCGTGCACCCGGGGGACGAGCGCTACAAGGATCTCGTCGGCAAGCACGTGATCCTGCCGCTGGTCGGCCGCCGCATCCCCATCGTCGCCGACGAATATTCCGATCCGGAAATCGGCTCCGGCGCGGTGAAGATGACGCCCGCGCACGATTTCAACGATTTTGAAGTTGGCAAGCGCCAGAACCTGCGCATGGTCAATATCTTCGATCCGGAGGCGCGAATCTGGCTCGAAGGCAACATGGATTTTCATGTTGACCTGCCAGACAGCCCCGATCTGACCGAGACAATGACCCTCCACGGTCTCGATCGGTTCGAGGCCCGCAAGCGCATCGTCGCGATGATGGAGGCGCGCGAGCTTCTGGCGGCGATCGAGCCCAACACCCACACCGTCCCCCATGGTGACCGTTCCGGCGTGCCGATCGAGCCCTATCTGACCGATCAATGGTATGTCGATGTCAAGCCGCTGGCCGAGAAGGCCATGACCGCCGTGCGCGACGGGCGCACCAGCTTCGTGCCGAACAACTGGGAAAAGACCTATTTCCAGTGGCTCGAAAACATCGAGCCCTGGTGCGTCTCGCGCCAGCTCTGGTGGGGTCACCAGATCCCGGCCTGGTATGACGAGGACGGCAATGTCTTCGTCGCCTATGACGAGGCGGAAGCGCAGGCGCAGGCGCGTGAGAAGAATGGGCATGACGTGCCGCTTCGCCGCGACGAGGACGTGCTCGACACCTGGTTCTCCTCCGCCCTGTGGCCGTTCTCGACGCTTGGCTGGCCAGACGAGACGCCGGAGCTGAAGCGCTACTACCCTACCGACGTGCTCGTCACCGGCTTCGACATCATCTTCTTCTGGGTCGCCCGGATGATGATGACCGGCCTGCATTTCATGCAGGACGTTCCGTTCCGCGACGTCTACATCCACGCCCTGGTCCGCGACGACCAGGGCCGGAAGATGTCGAAGTCGCTCGGCAACATCATCGACCCGCTGACGCTGATCGACGCCTACGGGGCAGACGCGGTGCGGATGACGCTCGCCTCGATG
>NZ_DATGCW010000328.1:0-7671 GCF_035311605.1 Saliniramus sp. | reverse complement strand
GATGATGATCTCCTCCGGCCACGACATCACCTGCGTACCGCCGGCCACGAGCTCGCGCAGGGCGCGGGCATGGTTGGTGTTGTACTCGGTCAGGACCGGATTGTAGAGGCTCTCGGCGGCGAATCCGACGGCCTGCTTGAGATCGTCGGGCAGACTGTTCCAGCTGTCGAGATTGACTGCGCATTCTTCCGCGGAGGAAGGCTCGCCGACGCCGTTGTCGTAATAGTAATCGGCGACCTGCTGGAAGCCCAGCGTCGAATCGGTCCAGGGGCCGATGAACTCGCCCGCATCCAGCGCGCCCGATTGCAGGGCCTGGAACATGGCCGGGCCGGACATCGCCTCGACCGCGACGCCGAGCCGCGACATCACCACGGAATTGAGGCCCGTGGTGCGGTAGCGCAGGCCGCGCAGATCATCGAGGCTGTTGATCTCGTTGCGGAACCAGCCGCCCCATTGCGGGCCGGAATTGCCGCACAGGAAAGGCTTGAGATTGAAGCGGCCATACATCTCGTCATAGAGCGCCTGCCCGCCGCCATGCAGCATCCAGCCATGCTGCTCGATCGCGTTCAGTCCCAGAGGCTGGCTGCCGAAGAGCAGGATGCCCTGCGATTTCGAACCCCAATAGGCCGGCACCGCATGGTAGATATCGGCCGTGCCTTCACCCACTGCGTCGAACACGCCCGGCCCGGGGACGATTTCACCCGCAGGGAAGAATTCGATCTCGATCCGCCCGCCGGAAAGCGTCACGATGCGGTCGGCCAGCATCTGCGCCGCGACGCCCGGACCGGGCAGGTTGCGCGGCCAGGCCGAGACCATGCGCCAGCGAATCACGTCCTGGGCAATGGCCGGGGCGGCGAGGGCCGAAGCGGCTGCGGCACCGGCGGCGCCGGTCACGGCCGTCTTGAGAAAAGTCCGTCTTTCCATGGTGTTCTCCTCTGGTTTTTCGATTGGTGGCGGTCTCAGTCCTTCAGGATGCCGGGCAGATCGAGCCCGTGCTCGCGGGCGCAGTCGCGCGCGATCTCATAGCCCGCATCGGCATGGCGCATGACGCCGGTGGCGGGGTCGTTCCACAGCACATTGGTGATGCGCCGGTCGGCATCGTGGGAGCCGTCGCAGCAGATCACCATGCCCGAATGCTGGCTGAAGCCCATGCCGACACCGCCGCCGTGATGCAGGCTCACCCAGGTCGCGCCCGAGGCGCAGTTGAGCAGCGCATTGAGCAGCGGCCAGTCGCTCACCGCATCCGAGCCGTCCAGCATGGATTCCGTCTCGCGGTTGGGCGAGGCGACGGAGCCGGAATCGAGGTGGTCGCGCCCGATCACCACGGGCGCCTTCAATTCGCCGTTGCGCACCATCTCATTGATGGCGAGCCCCGCCCGATGCCTGTCGCCGAGTCCGATCCACATGATCCGCGCCGGCAGCCCCTGGAAGGCGATGCGCTCGCGGGCCATGTCGAGCCAGCGATGCAGATGATCGTTCTCGGGGAACAGCTCCTTCATCTTCGCATCGGTCTTGTAGATATCCTCCGGGTCGCCCGAGAGCGCGCACCAGCGGAACGGGCCGACGCCGCGGCAGAAGAGCGGGCGGATATAGGCGGGCACGAAGCCGGGGAAGGCGAAGGCGTTTTCCAACCCTTCTTCCTTGGCGACCTGGCGGATGTTGTTGCCGTAGTCGAGGGTGGGCACGCCCTCGTTCCAGAAATCGACCATGGCCGCGACATGCGCCTTCATGCTCGCGCGCGCCGCTGCCTCGACGGCAGCCGGATCGCTCTCCTGCCTCGCGCGCCAATCCGCGACGCTCCAGCCGATCGGCAGATAGCCGTGGATAGGATCATGCGCCGAGGTCTGGTCGGTGACCATGTCCGGGCGCGGCCCGCCATCGCGCATGCGGCGCACGAGTTCGGGGAAGATCTCGGCTGCATTGCCGATCAGCGCCACGGATTTCGCCTCGCCGGCTTTCGTCCAGCGCGCGATCATCGCCAGAGCCTCGTCGAGGCTGTGGGTCTTCTCGTCGCAATAGCGGGTGCGGATGCGGAAATCCGCGCGGGTCTCGTCGCATTCCACGGCGAGGCAGCAGGCGCCTGCCATCACGGCGGCAAGCGGCTGCGCGCCGCCCATGCCGCCGAGCCCGGCGGTGAGGATCCAGCGGCCCGTGAGGTCACCGCCGTAATGCTGACGCCCGGCCTCGGCGAAAGTCTCATAGGTGCCCTGCACGATGCCCTGCGTGCCGATATAGATCCACGAGCCCGCCGTCATCTGGCCGTACATGGCGAGGCCCTTGCGGTCGAGTTCATTGAAATGGGCCCAGGTCGCCCAGTGCGGCACCAGGTTGGAATTGGCGATCAGCACGCGCGGCGCGTCCTTGTGGGTGCGGAATACGCCCACCGGCTTTCCCGATTGCACCAGAAGGGTCTGATCCTCGTCGAGCTTGCGCAGGGCGGCGACGATCGCGTCGAAATCCTCCCAGGTGCGGGCGGCGCGCCCGATCCCGCCATAGACGACAAGTTCGTGCGGGTTCTCGGCGACATCGGGATGCAGGTTGTTCATCAGCATCCGCAGAGGCGCCTCCGTGAGCCAGCTCTTGGCGCTGATCTCGGGGCCGGTGGGCGGAAAGACGTCACGGATATTGTGGCGCGGATCGGTCATGCTCGGTCACTCGCAATGGCGTTTTCGGGAGATTTTGTGCGTGATACCGCCCTTCGCGCCCCGCTGGCGGGGAAGGCGAAGCACGGATCGTGCCATGCCCGTCGCGGGGGGAGGGTTTCGGCACGAGCCGTCATAGCGAAAAGTCCAGCCCGGCAGCGGCGATCAGGGCACCGTCGCGCACGCGCCGCGTCGCGGCCTCGATATCCGGCGCAAGATAGCGGTCCCCGGCGAGGGCCGGGCTGACATTGCGCAGATCGGCGAGCACGGCCCGCAGCCGGGGCGAGGTTTCGAGCGGGGCGCGAAAGCCGACCCCCTGCGCCGCACACAGCGCCTCGATGCCGAGAATCACGGCGAGATTATCCACCATTCTGCCCAGTCGCCGGGCACCATGCGCCGACATCGAGACGTGATCCTCCTGGTTGGCGGAGGTGGGGGTGGAATCGGTGGCGCAGGGATTGGCCAGATGCTTGTTCTCACTCATCAGCGCCGCCGTGGTGACCTCCGCGATCATCAGCCCGGAATTGAGCCCGGGCTCCGGCGTCAGGAATGGCGGCAGGTCGAAGCTGAGCGTCGGATCGACGATCAGCGCGACCCGGCGCTGCGCGATGGCGCCGATCTCGGCGAGTCCGAGCGCGATGATGTCGGCGGCGAAAGCGACGGGTTCGGCGTGGAAATTCCCGCCGGACACGATTCCCCGCGCCGTAACCAGTGGATTGTCGGTCACCGCATTCGCCTCGCGCTCCAGCGTCGATGCCGCAAAGCGCAGGAGATCGACCGCGGCACCGAGCACCTGCGGCTGGCAGCGGATGCAATAGGGGTCTTGCACCCGGGTATCGCCGTCGCGGTGGCTCTCGCGAATGGCCGAGCCTGCCATCAGATCGCGCATGGCATGCGCCACCGCGATCTGCCCCGGCTGCCCGCGCAGCGCATGAATCTCCGCCCCGAGCGGCGCGGTGGATCCCATGATCGCATCGGTGGAGAGGCAGGAGATCACCAGGCTCGCCTGCGCCAGGCGCCAGCCCTCGAACAGGTTGGCGAGCGCCAGCGCAGTGGAGAATTGCGTGCCGTTGATCAGCGCCAGCCCTTCCTTGGGGCCGAGCGTGATCGCGTTTATTCCCGCCGCCGCGAGTGCATCGGCGCCGCTCATGCGTTCATCTGCGAAAAAGGCTTCGCCTTGCCCGATCATCGCAGCCGTCATATGCGCCAGCGGCGCGAGATCGCCCGAGGCACCGACCGAACCCTGCACCGGAACGACAGGCGTCACCCCACGCTCCAGCATGGCCTCGATCGTGGCGATCACCGCCCAGCGCACGCCCGAAGCACCGCGCCCGAGGCTGAGCAGCTTCAAGGCCATCATCAGCCGGGTGGTGGCTGCGTCTAGGGGGTCGCCGACACCGCAGCAATGGGAGAGGATGAGATTGCGCTGCAGTGTCTGTGTGTCCGACGGCGCGATCTTCACCGAGGCGAGCTTGCCGAAGCCTGTATTGACGCCATACACCGCCTCGCCGCCTTCTGCGGCCTGTCGCACCTGATCCGCTGCAGCCTCGACAGCCGGGCGCGCCGTATCCGCGAGCCGCGCCGGGAGGTTCTCGCGCCAGAGCTGTTCGAGCATGGCAAGGGTGGTTTCACCAGGTGCGAGCGTCAGCATGACACGCCCCTGAAGATCCGCTCATACAGCGGGTTGAAGCCGATCCGCCAGGCGAGCTCCGCCGGATCATCCACGTCCCAGACCGCGAGATCCGCGCGCAAACCCGGTGCGATGCGCCCGCAATCATCGAGCCCGAGAGCGCGCGCGGCATTGACGGTCACCCCGCGCAAGGCCTCTGCGGGTGTCAGGCGAAACAGGGTGCAGCCCATATTCATGGCGAGCAGGATGGAGGTGAGGGGAGAGGAACCGGGATTGCAATCAGTCGAGAGCGCCATCGGCACGCCGTGTTCGCGGAAGGCGGTGACGGGCGGAAGCTGTTTTTCGTGCAGCGTGTAGAATGCACCGGGCAGGATCACCGCGACGGTGCGGGATTCGGCCATCAATTGCGCATCGGCCTCGGTGGCATATTCCACGTGATCAGCGGAAAGCGCGCCATAGTGTGCCGCGAGCGCCGTGCCACCCTGATGGCTCAGTTGCTCGGCATGCAGTTTCACGGGCAGGCCGCATTCACGGGCCGCGTCGAAGACCCGCGCGATCTGGGAGGTATTGAAAGCAATACCCTCGCAGAACCCGTCCACCGCATCGACGAGCCCTTCGGCATGGGCGGCGTGCAGGGAGGGAATGCAGACCTCGTCGATGAAGGCATCCTTGCGGCCCTCATATTCCGGCGGGCAGGCATGGGCGCACAGATGCGTGGTGCAGATGCGCACCGGGCGCTCATGCGCGAGACGCCTCGCTACGCGCAACATGCGCAGTTCCGTCTCCTGATCGAGCCCGTAGCCGGATTTCACCTCGAGCGTGGTGACGCCCTCGACGATCAGTGCATCGAGACGGGGCAGCGCGCGTGCCAGCAGCGTCTCTTCGTCGGCTTCGCGTGTCGCCTTCACGGTTGAGAGGATGCCGCCGCCGGCACGCGCGATCTCCTCGTAGCTCGCCCCTTCCAGCCGCAGGGCGAATTCGCGCGCGCGGTCACCGCCGAAGACGAGATGGGTGTGGCAATCGATCGGGGCCGGCGTGATCAGCCGCCGGCCCATATCCCGACGCGGAGCATCGGCATGGGCGGCGGGCAACACCGATTCGGGGCCGATCCAGACGATCCGCTCACCCTCGATGACGATGGCGCCGGCTTCGATCAGGCCATAACCATCGCCGTCAAAAGTGGCGAGTTGCGCATTGGCGAGGACCTGCTGCGACACAACGATACCCCTGCTGGCTGGTTTTTCTTGATCTTTTATGTCTGTATCTATCAATAATAAGACTGTACATATTAATCCTGTCAACGCCTTTTGAGACGGTATCGCCATGTCGCCTCCCGATGCGCGCCACACATCCCTCTTCGCCGGACAGGCCCTTCTCGATAGCGGATGGGCCCGCGATGTGCTGATCGAGATCGGCGCCGATGGCCGGATCGCGCGCGTCGAGCCGAATGCGGCGCCCGCAGGCACGCGCCATGCGATCGTGCTGCCCGCCCCGGCCAATCTGCATTCTCATGCCTTCCAGCGCGCCATGGCGGGACTGACCGAGAAACGCGGGCCCGATCCGCGCGATACGTTCTGGACCTGGCGGCAGCTGATGTTTCGCTTCCTCGACCAGCTGACGCCTGATGATGTCGAGGCGATCGCCGCCCTCGTGCAGATGGAGATGCTGGAGGCCGGCTATGGCTGCAATGTCGAGTTCCACTACCTGCATCACCAGCCGGGCGGCGTGCCTTACGATGATCTCGCCGAAATGTCGGCGCGCATCGCCGCCGCGGCGCAGACCACCGGGATCGGGCTGACGCTGCTGCCGGTGCTCTATCAGCAGGGCGGCTGCGACGGGCGCCCGCTCGGGCCGGGGCAGATCCGCTTCGGTAACGATCTCGATCGCTATACCCGCCTCGTTGAAGGGGCGCGCACGGCGCTGTCAGCGCTTCCCACCGATACGCGCCTCGGTCTCGCGCCGCACAGCCTGCGCGCGGTGACGCCGGAAGCGCTGTCCGCCATGCCCGGCCTGGATGACGGGCCGGTGCACATGCATCTGGCCGAGCAGGTCGGTGAGGTCGAGGAGGTGCTCGCCCATCACGGGGCACGGCCCGTGCGCCACCTTCTCGCGACGATGTCCGTCGATGCGCGCTGGTGCCTGATCCATTGCACGCAGATGGAGTCGGACGAGACCAGCGCGCTGGCTGCGACCGGGGCCGTGGCGGGGCTTTGCCCGATCACCGAATCCTCGCTGGGTGACGGTATTTTCGACGGGGTGCGCTGGCTCGGCGCCGGCGGGCGTTTCGGAATCGGCTCCGACAGCAATATCCGCATCAGCCTCAGCGAGGAGCTGCGCACGCTGGAATATTCGCAGCGCCTGCGCGACCACTCCCGTGCGGCGCTCGCCCGCCCCGACGCCTCCACAGGGCGGGTGCTCTTCGAAGGCGCATTGCGTGGCGGGGCGCAGGCGGCGGGGCGCGACAGCGGCGTGATCAGGCCAGGCGCCCTCGCCGATCTGATGACGCTCTACGGCGACGCGATCGATCTCGCGGGCAAGGACGGCGACACGCTGCTCGACGCCTTCATCTTTGCCGGCGATGATCACATGGTCCGTGATGTCTGGTCCGCCGGGCGGCATCTGGTACAAGCGGGACGGCATGTGGCGCATGACGCGATCGTGCAGCGCTACGGCCAAACCATGCGGCGGCTCGGTGATGCGATCTGATGAAGTGATGCGATCTGACGAAACCAATCCCCCTTCCCTGCCCGATCTTGCACCGGGCCATCCGCGCCGGTCGGCCACCACCTGGCAGGCGATCCGCGACGATGTGCTCGCGCGCATCCGTTCGCGGGCCTGGCCGCCGGGCGAGCTGATCCCGCACGAGGCCGAACTCGCCACCGAATACGGCTGCGCCCGTTCCACCGTGAACCGGGCCCTGCGCGAAGTGGCCGCGACCGGGCTGATCGACCGGCGCCGCAAGGCCGGCACGCGCGTCGCGCTCAATCCGCTGCGCCGAGCAACCCTGCATATACCGGTCATCCGCCAGGAAATCGAAGCGCGCGGGGCACGGTATGATTACACTTTGATCAGCCAGGACCACGTCGTGGCGCCGCTGGCCGTGCGCAGCCGGATGGGCCTGCCGCCGCAGGCAAGGCTCCTGCATGTGCGCGCCCTGCATCTGGCCGACGGCAGCCCGCACGCCTACGAGGATCGCTGGGTCAATCCGCAAGCCGTCCCGGAGATCCTCGAGGTCGATCTCACGCAGATCAGCGCCAATGCCTGGCTCGTCCAGAACGTGCCCTATACGCGCGGCGAACTCACCCTCGGCGCAGCCTCGGCGGATGCGGATTGCGCCGCCTGCCTGCGCTGCGCGCCCGGCACGGCGATCTTCACCATGGAGCGCATCACCTGGATCGG
>NZ_DATGCW010000327.1:0-2411 GCF_035311605.1 Saliniramus sp. | reverse complement strand
TCGAGCATCGCACCCTGCCCGTTTCCGGCGTACAGTTCCATCCCGAGAGCATCATGACACCCGATGGCGGCACGCTGATCGGGAATTTCTTCGACAAGGCGGCGCGCTGGCGCAACGGGGCATCCGCCGCCACGACCGCCCCCGCCTGAACCCGGCAGATGTGAGCATGGACAGTTTCAAACCCTATATCGCCAAGGTCGCCACGGGCGCGACGCTCTCGCAGGAAGAAGCCCGCGCGGCCTTCGACGCGCTGCTTTCCGGCGAGGTCACCCCCTCCCAGGCCGGCGCCTTCCTGATGGCCTTGCGCGTGCGCGGCGAGGCGCTTGACGAGATCACCGGCGCGGCTTCGGCCATGCGCGCGCGGATGCTACCGGTCAAGGCGCCGGCGGATGCGATCGACATCGTCGGCACGGGCGGTGATCATTCGGGCACCTACAACATTTCCACCCTCGCCGCCTTCATCGTCGCGGCCTGCGGCGTGCCGGTGGCCAAACACGGCAACCGCGCCGCCTCCTCGAAATCGGGCGCGGCGGATGTGCTGAGCGCGCTCGGCGTCACCATCGGGCGTGAGCCGCATACGCTGGAGCGCTGCCTCGAACAGGCCAATCTCTGCTTCATGTTCGCGCAGACGCATCACGCTTCGATGCGCCATGTCGGCCCCTTCCGCGTCGAGCTCGGCACCCGCACGATCTTCAACCTGCTCGGCCCGCTGACCAACCCCGCCGGCGTGCGGCGCCAGTTGCTCGGCGTGTTCTCCGATGTCTGGATCGAGCCACTGGCGAAGGTGCTCGGCCAGCTCGGCTCGCAGAAGGTCTGGGTCGTGCACGGCTCCGACGGGCTCGACGAGATCACCACCACCGGCGAGACCCATGTCGCGGCGATCGAGAACGGTACGTTCTCGCGCTTCACCATCCACCCCGAGAGCGTCGGCATTCCGCTGGCCGATCCGCGCGACCTCAAGGGCGCCGATCCCGAGCATAATGCTCGGGCGATGCGTTCCGTACTCGACGGGGAGAAATCGCCCTATCGCGACATCGCCGTGCTCAATGCCGGCGCCTCCCTCGTCGTCGCCGAGAAGGCGCGTGATCTCAAGGAGGGCGTCGCCATGGCCGCCGAGGCAATCGATTCCGGGGCGGCCAAAGCCACGCTCGACAAGCTCGTCGCCGTATCCGGAGCCTGATGCGATGGCCGATATCCTGAAGAAGATCGAGGCCTACAAGCGCGAGGAAATTGCCATTGCCAAGGCGATGGTGACGCAGGCCGAGATCGAGCGCTTCGCCGCCGCCGCCGCGCCGCCGCGTGGCTTTGCCGATGCAATCGAGCTGCATATTGCGCAGGGGCGCCCGGCCCTGATCGCGGAGATCAAGAAGGCAAGCCCGTCCAAGGGCCTGATCCGCGAGGATTTCGATCCGCCGGCCCTGGCGCGCGCCTATGCCGAGGGCGGGGCGAGCTGTCTTTCGGTACTCACCGACGAACCCTCCTTTCAGGGAAAGCCGAAATATCTCGGTCAGGCGCGCGAGGCGTCCGGCCTGCCGGCGCTTCGCAAGGATTTCATGTTCGAGCCGTATCAGGTCTACGAGGCGCGCGCCTGGGGCGCCGATTGCATCCTCGTGATCATGGCGAGCGTCACCGACGCGGAAGCGCGCGCGCTGATCGAGACGGCGGATCACCTCGGCATGGACAGTCTGGTCGAGGTGCATGACCGCGCCGAGCTCGAGCGCGCCCTGACTCTGCCGGCAAGGCTCATCGGCATCAACAACCGCGACCTGCGCAGCTTCGAGGTCTCGCTGGAGACGAGCGAGACGCTTGCGCCGCTGATCCCGGGTGACCGCATCATCGTGGGCGAGAGCGGCATCTTCACGCCGGCCGATATCGCCCGCCTGCGCAAGGTGCGGATCGAGACCTTTCTCGTCGGCGAGAGCCTGATGCGGCAGGACGATGTCGCGGGGGCGACGCGGACATTGCTGTCGCTTGAGGACGGAGCCGCCGCATGAGCGATCTCACCCATCTCGACGCCTCCGGCCAAGCCAATATGGTCGATGTCTCGCAAAAGGAGGTCACCTCCCGCGTGGCCATTGCCGAGGGGCGCATCGTCACCCGCCCCGAGACCATCGCCGTCATCCGCTCGGGTGATGCCAAGAAAGGCGACGTGCTCGGTGCCGCACGGCTCGCGGGCATCATGGCGGCCAAGCGCACGCATGAGCTCATTCCCCTGTGCCATCCGCTGATGATCACCAAGGCGAAGGTGGATTGCGTCATCGATGAAGAACTCCCCGGCGTGCGCGTCACGGCGGAAGTACGTGTCGGCGGGCAGACTGGCGTCGAGATGGAGGCGCTCACTGCCGTCTCGGTGGCGTGCCTGACGATCTACGACATGGTCAAGGCGGTCGACAAGGAGATGCAGATCGAGG
>NZ_DATGCW010000326.1:0-6082 GCF_035311605.1 Saliniramus sp. | reverse complement strand
CGCTGACATCGAGCCCGCCGGTCGGCTCGTCCATGAAGACGAGGCGTGGACCATTGACGAGGCTGCGGGCGATCTGGAGGCGCTGTTGCATGCCGCCGGAGAAGGCGCGCGGTGGATCGTCGATGCGGTCACGCGCGATCTTGACCCGCTCCAGCCAGTCGAGCGCGGCTTCGCGGATATCCCCGTAATGGCGCTGTCCGCGCGCCATCAGCGGCTCGCCGATATTGCCGCCGGCGCTGACGCCCATGCGCAGCCCGTCACGCGGATTCTGATGAACGTAAGCCCATTCCTCCCGCGCGAGCCGCCGCTGCCCGGCTTCCGACATGGTCGCCGGCAGATGCGTCTCGCCATGGCGATCGCGGTAGCGGATCTGCCCGGCATCGCTGGCGAGATGACCGGCGAGGCAGGAAAGCAGCGTCGATTTTCCCGAGCCGCTCTCGCCGACAATGCCCATCACCTCACCCGGCCAGAGCATGAAGGACACATCGGCGCAGCCGATGCGGTTGCCATAGCGCTTCGTCAGGCCATCGGTCTCGAGAAGCGGCGCGGTCATTGTTGCGCCTCCGCGTCGATATCCTCTTCGAAGGGCGCGGCCATGTGGCCGCAATGGCCGGCGGCGCGGCGCTCGCGGCAATAATCGGTGTCCGAGCAGACGAACATGCGCGTGCCGGCATCGTCCGTGATCACTTCGTCGAGATAGCTGTCGCGCGCACCACACAATGCGCAGGGCTGGTCGGGCTTGGAGGCCTTGAAGGGGTAATCCTCGAAATCGAGGCTTTCTACCCGCGTATAGGGTGGCAGCGCATAGATGCGCTGCTCGCGCCCGGCGCCGAAGAGCTGCAGGGCCGGGCAATCGCCGAGTTTGGGATTGTCGAATTTCGGGATCGGCGAAGGATCCATCACGTAGCGGCCCTCGACCAAGACCGGATAGGCATAGGATCTGGCGATCTCGCCATGGTGGGCGATATCCTCGTAGAGACGCACATGCATCAGCCCGTATTCCGAGAGCGCGTGCATCTTGCGCGTCTCGGTCTCACGCGGCTCCAGAAACCGCAGGGGCTCGGGGATCGGCACCTGGTAGACCAGGATCTGATCCTCGCGCAGGGGCGTCTCCGGGATGCGGTGGCGGGTCTGGATGACGCTGGCCTCGGCGGTGCGCTGCGTCGTCGCGACATTCGCGACGCGGGCGAAGAAGGCGCGGATCGACACGGCGTTCGTCGTATCATCCGCGCCCTGGTCGATCACCTTGAGCGTATCCTCCGGCACGAGGCACGCCGCCGTCACCTGCACGCCGCCTGTACCCCAGCCATAGGGCATGGGCATCTCGCGCGAGGCAAACGGGACCTGGTAGCCGGGGATCGCCACGGCCTTCAGAAGCGCGCGGCGGATCATGCGTTTGGTCTGTTCGTCGAGATAGGCGAAATTGTAGTCGCTCATGCGCCGCCCCCCACATGCGCAAGCGCCTCTCTCCGCAACTTGCGGATCAGTTCGAGCTCGGCCTGGAAATCAACGTAATGCGGCAGCTTGATATGTTCGAGAAAGCCGCTCGCCTGGATGTTGTCGGCATGGGCGAGCACGAATTCCGCGTCCTGCGCCGGCGCGCCGCTATCCTCCTCGCCGAGCTCGCGCCAGCGCAGGGCGCGATCGACGAGCGCCATCGAGATCGCCTTGCGTTCGCCGCGCCCGAAAACCAGCCCGTAGCCGCGCGTGAACTGCGCAGGTTGCGTCTTCGAGCCGGTGAACTGGTTCACGCTCTCGCATTCGCTCACCGTGATCTCGCCGATCTCGATGGTGAAGCCGAGCTCGGGGATCTCCATCTCCACCGCGACGGCGCCAATGCGCAATTCGCCCACGAAGGGGTGATTGCGGCCATAGCCGCGCTGGGTGGAGTAAGCCAGTGACAAGAGAAAACCCTCGTCTCCCCGTGCCAGCGCCTGCAGGCGCAGGGCGCGGCTAGCGGGCAGGGTGAGCGGGGCCCGGGTCAGATCAGCCGGGGCCTGCGCATCCGGCGCGGCGTCCTCGCGCTGGATCAGATCCTCGCTGGCGAGAATGTCAGCGACATGCGGGGTATCATCCGCGCCCGGCTGTGGCGTCGCCTGGGGCTGTGACTTTTCGGATGTTGCGGCTTCGGCTGCCAGTTTGAAATCGAGAAGACGGTGGGTGTAATCGAAGGTGGGGCCGAGCACCTGCCCGCCTGGCACATCCTTGAAGATCGCGCTGATGCGGCGCTCGCAGCGCATCGCCCCAGTCGCGATTGGGTGCGATGCGCCGAAGCGGGGCAGGGTGGTGCGATAGGCGCGGATCAGGAAGATCGCCTCGATCGCATCACCGCGCGCCTGCTTGAGCGCGAGCGCGGCGAGATCGGGATCGTAGAGCGAGCCCTCCGCCATGACGCGATCGACGGCGAGCGCCATCTGTTCGCGTATCTGGTCGATGCCGATCTCCGGCACCGCCGGATCGCCACGCCGCTCGCGCGCGAGCCAGTCATGCGCCGCTGCGATGGCATGCTCACCACCCTTGACCGCCACATACATCAGACTGCCTCCGCGCGTGTCGTGCGCGGCAGCGCCGCGATCGCATCGCCGCTGGTGAAGATGAAATCGAGCCCGCGTGGAAAATGCCGCGCATTGGCGATGAACGCATCGATCTCCGGTAGCGAAAGATGCGCATGCGTGCGGATGCCAGGGCCGGTCAGCCGCGCGCCGGCACCGGACAAGGCCGGCATCTCGACGATCAGGGTGGCCGACCGGTCGGGGTACTCGTCGCTGCCCAGCGCATAATCATCGAGCGGGGTGAGCGCCGTCCAGTCGCCGACGGCGAAGGCCGCTTCCTTGCGCGCGCTGATCGGCGCGCCGGTATGAAAACGCAGGTAATCGCGGATCGCCACGCTGTCGCAGGCGCCGGCGAGATGAACCGGCGTGGTCTCATCGGCGAGGGTCAGGAGCACCGAAGCCGCTGCAATCGAGAGGCCAGGCGGCGGGCTCACGCCGGTGATCCGCGCAATCCGTCCCGGGCGTGCCATCGCCTGCAGCACGTCGCGAAAGACATGCGCCGCGTCGATGGCGGGGTCGGCGAAGCCGCCTGCAAGCGCGTCGGCATCCATCGTCATTCTCCCCGCACCATGGTGAAGAAGGCGACCTGCGTCGCTGCCGTCTGCGATGCCCGCGTGGCCCGCATTTCGGCTTCCTCGGCAGCGAGAGGCCGGATGATCGCCGCATCGACCCGTGCGGCGAGGGGGCCGGCCATCAGCGCATCGACCAGCGCGGCGATGCGCGCTTTCGCGTGATCACGCCCCTGCACATAGCCATGCCCGATCGTGCCGCAGGGCAGGCGCAGGGAGGCGCGCGTGACCGTCATCTCACCCAGATTGAAAGGCTCGCCCACCGCGCCGGCGCGCCCGCGCACCATGACCATGCCGGTCTCCGGCGGGCGCAGCCAGGTGAGACCGGCTTCGTCGCAGGCCGCCTCGCTCTCGGGAAAATCACGCCACAAAGCCGCGAGCAGATTGGGCCTGCTTCGGGCGAGCAGGCCCATCCAGTGCTCGCGCGCCTGCGGATCGGGGGCTGCGTTCATGACACCTCGTATCGTGTTGTGGCGTCTTGGTATCGAAGTACTCGACAACTAGACAATTATACAAGTAGACAAATATCTCGGAAGCGCACTTCCCGCAAGCGCCGCAATATGAAATTTTGACGACATGGATGAGACAGGGAAACAGACCACGCTCTGGGCCAGCGTCCGCGATGCGCTGGAGGCGGATCTCGCGGCAGGGCATTACGCGCCGGGCGACAAGCTGCCAAGCGAAGCGCAACTCGCCGCGCGGTTCTGCGCCAACCGGCATACGGTGCGCCGGGCGCTCGCTTCCCTGGCCGAGGCGGGAATCGTGCATGCGCGAAGGGGCGCCGGCGTGTTCGTGACGGCGCGTCCGACGCGCTACCGGATCGGGCGCCGCACGCGCTTCCATCAGAATCTGCATGCGGCGGGGATGCATCCCGAGAAGCGGCACGTCCGGCTGGAGACGCGCCCGTCGGATATGCGCGAGGCGCAGGCGCTCGGTCTCGAACCCGGTGCGCCGGTGCATGTCTGGGAGGGGGTGAGCGTCGCCGACGGCACGCCGATCGCGCTGTTTCGCTCGGTCTTTTGCGCCACCCGCTTTCCCGAGTTGAAGGAGGCAATCGCGCAGACGCATTCGGTGACGGCGGCGCTCGCCCGCTGCGGCCTCGACGATTACACCCGCCGCGAGACGCGGCTTTCGGTCAGCATAGCGGACGCCATTAAGGCGCGCCATCTCATGCTCGATCCCGGCGCGCCGCTGTTGCGTAGCGTCGGGATCAATGTGGATGCGCAGGGCCGGCCCGTGGAATACGGGCGGACGTGGTTTGCCGGCGCGCGGGTCGAGCTCGTCGTCGCGGATGAGTGAGTGCTATTCAGCTCTGGCGCTGCTAGCGCCGAGGGTTCTGAGGCGGGCGCGTGTCCTTCGCTCAGGGAAGGGAGGCCCGTTCGAGACCTTCGTGAAGCGCTCGCCATATTTCCCTCCCCTCAGGGGAGGGATCAAGGGTGGGGTGAACCCGGTTTCCGAAATGCCGGACGCGGATCATCGGTAGCGACCCTCTCCCCACCCTCAATCCCTCCCCGCCGGGGAGGGAGGGCAGGGCGAGATCCGCATGAAGCGCGATCTTCAGTCACCCACCACAACCGGGATCGTATTGCAGAGCATGCGCCCGCGACGCGCATCCGCTTCAGGCCTCCTTCGCTTCCAGCCGCCGCGCATGCAGGACCGGCTCGGTATAGCCCGACGGCTGGACGCGGCCCTCAAAAACGAGATCGCAGGCTGCCTTGAAGGCGGGGCCGTCGAAGCCCGGCGCCATCGGCTGGTATGCCGGATCACCCGAATTCTGCTGATCCACGACCTTCGCCATGCGCTGCATCACCTCCATCACCTGGTCGCGGCTGACCACGCCGTGATGCAGCCAGTTGGCGAGGTGCTGGGAGGAGATGCGGCAGGTGGCGCGGTCCTCCATCAGGCCGACATCGTTGATATCGGGCACCTTGGAGCAGCCCACCCCCTGATCGACCCAGCGCACCACATAGCCCAGGATGCCCTGAGCGTTGTTTTCGATCTCGGAGCGCACTTCCTCCTCGGACCAGTTGGGCCGATCGGCCAGCGGAATGGTGAGGATATCGTCGAGGCGCGCGCGTTCGCGGCTGGCCAGCTCGGCCTGACGGGCCTTGACGTCGATCTGGTGGTAATGCGTGGCATGCAGCACCGCGGCGGTGGGGGAGGGCACCCAGGCGCAATTCGCGCCGGCCTTGGGATGGCCGATCTTCTGCTCCAGCATCGCCGCCATCAGATCGGGCATGGCCCACATGCCCTTGCCGATCTGGGCGCGCCCACGCAACCCGCAGGCGAGGCCGGTATCGACATTCCAGTCCTCATAGGCCTTGATCCAGGCTTGGCCCTTCATATCCGCCTTGCGCACCATCGGCCCGGCTTCCATGGAGGTGTGGATCTCGTCGCCGGTGCGATCAAGGAAGCCGGTATTGATGAAGCAGACCCGCGCCTTCGCCGCCCGGATGCACTCCTTCAGATTGACGGTGGTACGCCGCTCCTCGTCCATGATGCCGACCTTGAGCGTGTTCGGCGACAGCCCCAGCACGCTCTCGACATGGCTGAAGATCGCGTCGGTAAAGGCCACTTCCTCCGGCCCGTGCATCTTCGGCTTGACGATATAGACCGAACCCGCGCGGGAATTGCCGGGCCGGGCGGGATCGCGCCTGAGATCGTGCATGGCGATCAGCGCCGTGATCATGGCGTCGAGCAGCCCCTCGGGGGCCTCGCTGCCGTCGCGGTCGTGGATGGCGGGGTTGGTCATCAGGTGCCCGACATTGCGCACCAGCATCAGCGAGCGCCCATGCAGCGTCAGGGTGGAGCCGTCCGGCGCGGTGTAGCCGCGGTCCGGATTGAGGCGGCGGGTGAAGCGCGTGCCGCCCTTCGAGACTTCCTCGGTGAGATCACCCTTCATCAGGCCGAGCCAGTTGCGATAGGCCGCGACCTTGTCCTGCGCATCGACGGCGGCGATGG
>NZ_DATGCW010000325.1:0-3264 GCF_035311605.1 Saliniramus sp. | reverse complement strand
CGCTGCTCGAAGATGACGCAATCCGGCGCGAAGGCGCGTGCGGCTTCGGCGACATCGGCGCGATCGGGCCCGACCACAACCGCGATGCGCGTGGCGCCCGCCGCCTGAACGGCGCTCAGCACATGGCCGAGCATCGGCCTGTCGGCGATTTCATGCATCACCTTTGGCTTGTCCGAGCGCATCCGCGTGCCCTCGCCGGCGGCGAGGATGATGGCGAGGCAAGTGCGGGAAGAAGAATCGTGCGACATGGCCTGTTCCGATTGCTGCGAGAACCCGCTGCGTCATTGCCCGATCACGGGCTGCGGCGCAATCATGTGCGGGCGCACCCCGATGCGCGCGGATGAGCCGCATGCGGGAACGCAACCTGGAGGAACTTGCGAAAATCGCGGGCAAATACGCCATCACAGGCGAAATCGGCGTTCGGGAAATGGGAAAAAAGGATATTTTTGTTCAATTTCATGATTTTCAAAAAAAGGGCCGCAATATCTGCGGCCCAAGTCAAGGGAGGAAACGAACCCACAAGGGGGCGATTCAGAGACGAAGACCCGAATCACACTCAAAAATGTAAGTCAATCCGCAGATTTTTTCAAGCATGACAGTTTTGAATCAGACCCAATACATGAGGATAACACGAATCAGCGTAAATCTTTTACTTACGTGAAGAGCCTTCCAAATAAAAGAGTTCGAAATAAAAATTAATACGACGAAATTGAAGATGTTTCTTCATGCCTTGCAGAAGGCGCGCAGGGCCCTGCCCGATCCGCCACCGGCTCACGCACGTACACGATACCGTCAACGGATTGCGCAGGGCTTGCATCATCACGCAGCCGGGTCTCAAGTGGCGATGCACGCACCGAGCAACCAGCAACGGGTGCATGATAGTCAGGCGTCAGGACGGAACATGGTCGATCACCCGACGAAGAATACGGATATTGCAGATGATACCGCGCCGCCAAAGCTCAACGGCAAGCGCGGGCTGTGGCGCATCGCGCCTTTCTTGGTTCTGGCCACGCTGATCGCGGGATTCTTCGCGCTGGGCCTCGACGCCCATGTCAACCTCCAGACCGTCGCGAACAACCAGGCCGCGCTCACGCGCTTCGTCGAAGAGAATTTCGCCATCGCGATCATCGCTTATCTCATTTTCTACGCCGTCTTCGTTGCCGTCTCGATCCCCGGCGCCGCCGTTGTCACGGTGACGGGCGGATTTCTCTTCGGCACATTGCTGGGCGGCACGCTCACCGTCATCGGGGCCACCGCCGGAGCGACCGCGATTTTCCTGATCGCCCGCACAACGCTGGGCGATTTCCTGCGCCGGCAGGCCGGCGGAGCGGTTTCACGCATGGCCGACGGCTTTCGCAAGGACGGGTTCAATTATCTGCTGGTGCTGCGGCTGGTCCCGGTCTTTCCCTTCTTCGTGGTCAATCTCGCCCCTGCCTTCCTCGGCTTGAAGCTGACGAGCTTCGTCGCAGCCACTTTCATCGGTATTGCCCCTGCGACCTACGTGTTCTCTTCGGTCGGTGCGGGGCTGGGCAGCGTGCTTGCGCGCGGCGAGGAGATTTCGCTGGGCAGCGTGATGACGCCGCAGATCATCACTGCCCTCATCGGCCTCGCCCTGCTCGCCCTGATTCCCGTCGGCGTGCGGCGCTGGCGCGAATGGCGCGGATTGCGCCGCTGATGCCAACAGGCGCGGATCTGATGACGCACAATCATATTTCTCTCGGGGGAGACAACCATGCGGGTTCGCAAGATCACCTTTCCAGGCCATTCCGATGCATCGCTCGCGGCGCGGCTCGACCTTCCGGAAGGGCCGATTCGGGCCACCGCGCTGTTTGCCCATTGTTTTACCTGCTCGAAGGACATTGCCGGCGCACGCCGCATTGCCGGACGGCTGGCCGCACTCGGCATCGCCGTCCTGCGCTTCGACTTTACGGGGCTGGGCCATTCCGAGGGCGAGTTCGGAAATACCGGGTTTTCCTCAAATATAGCTGATATCGTGGCGGCGGCGCGCTGGCTCGCGGATGAGGGCATGGCGCCGCAGCTTCTGATCGGCCATTCGCTTGGCGGTGCGGCGGCGATCGCGGCAGCGCCGGAACTGCCGGAACTCAAGGCGCTCGTGACCATCGGCGCGCCGGCCGATCCCTCCCATGTGCTGCACAATTTCGGCAGTTCTCTCGCTGCGGTCATGGAAGATGGCAGCGCCACGGTGGAGCTTGCGGGCCGGCCCTTCGAAATCCGCCGCGACTTTGTCGAGGATGTCCGCGCCGCGCGGCTCGATGCAGCTCTGGCGAAGCTGCGTACAGCGCTGCTGGTGATGCATGCCCCGCGCGATCATGTGGTCGGGATCGAGAATGCCGCCGAACTCTTCACTGCCGCGCGCCATCCCAAGAGCTTCATCACCCTCGACGATGCCGATCACCTGCTCAGCCGCGAGCGCGATGCAGAATATGCCGCCGACGTCATCTCTGCCTGGTCGGCCCGCTATCTCGATCTTGCGGAGGAAGCATCTGCGGACAACGCCCCGGAGGGCGTGGTGCGGGTGGCCGAGGCCGATCCGGCAGGTTTTCGTCAGGATGTCACGGTGAACGGTCGACATCAGATCGTCGCCGACGAGCCGCAAGCCCTGGGCGGCAGCGATCTCGGGCCGAGCCCCTATCAGCTGCTCTCGGCGGGGCTGGGCGCCTGCACCACCATGACCATCCGCATGTATGCGCGCCGCAGGAAGATCGCCCTGACCCATGTCACCTGTGACGTGACCCACGAGAAGAGCCATGCGGCGGATTGCGAGGGCTGCGAGGCGAATCCGGGCAAGATCGACGTCTTCCACCGCCGCATCCGCCTCTCGGGTGATCTCGACGAGGAGACCCGGCAGGCGCTGCTCGCCATCGCCGACAAATGCCCCGTCCACCGCACCCTGCATGCGCAGGCGCGGATCGAAACGGAACTCGTGCAGGCGTGATTCCGCACGCGCCCGCGATTTCCATCGCCCTGCACTCCCGTGCTTGAAATCCGGGCCGGGGAGGAAGCGCCATGCCGGACAAGGTGGCAAACGTCACGACGCGCCGCCCTCGTCGTGGCGGTGGAGAAGGAATTCCGGCTGCACCATGCCCGCGCCGTGGCCATCGTGGCGGGATTGATGCTGTTTCTGGGCCTGCCCTCGGCGCGCAGCTTCACACCGGTGGAGGTCACGGTCGCCGGCATGCCCTTTCTCGATTTCACGGACCATTTCGGTCGGCACCAACACGGTGATCGCTTCCGGGGTAATCG
>NZ_DATGCW010000324.1:0-10660 GCF_035311605.1 Saliniramus sp. | reverse complement strand
ATTATCAGCGGGTCATTCCCGCAGGAAACGACAAGACCCTGATCGTCGATCGCGACGAGTTCGCCCGCTCCGTTGATCGCGTCTCCACGATTTCTTCCGAGCGCGGGCGGGCGGTTAAGCTCTCCCTCGCCGATGGCCGGCTGACGCTCACCGTCAATAACCCGGATTCCGGTTCGGCGACGGAAGAGATCGAGGTCGAATACGAGGCGGCGGCGCTGGATATCGGCTTCAATGCACGCTACCTCCTCGACATCATGGGCCAGCTCGGCGGCGATACAGCGATTCTCAAACTGGCCGATCCCGGATCGCCGACGCTGATCCAGGACCGGGAAGGTGCAGCCGCGCTCTACGTGCTGATGCCGATGCGGGTGTGACGGCGCCGTCGCTGGCGCGCCTCCGGCAGGGGCCGCATGCGCTGCTTGCGCCGGGAGATGGATGATTGGCGCGCGACGCAATGGTTGAACATGGACCGGTCGGAAATTCCGCAGCGGCAGAGGACTCTGGGCGCACGCGCATCACCCGTCTCGCTTTGACCGACTTTCGCTCCTATGCCGCCCTGTCGCTCGCGACAGACGCTCCGCTCGTGGCGCTGTCGGGGGAAAACGGCGCCGGCAAAACCAACATCCTCGAAGCGATCTCCCTGTTCACACCGGGACGCGGTTTGCGCCGGGCCGATCTCGGGCAGATGCTGCGCCACGGGGCGCACGGCTTCACGGTCTTCGCCGCGCTTGATCGGGGCCCCGAAGAACCGGTGCTGAATTGCGGGGTGGGCCTCCAGCCTGACCCCGAGGGCGGGCGTGCGGCGCGGATCTGCCGGATCGACGGCGATACCGTGGCATCGCCGGTAGCCTTTGCCGAATATCTGCGCCTCGTCTGGCTGACGCCCGATCTCGATGCTCTGTTCCGTGGGCCCGCCGGCGACCGCCGACGTTTTCTCGACCGGCTGGTGCTCGCTGTCGATTCCGCCCATGGCAGCCGGGTCGCGGCGCTGGAGCGCGCGACGCGCTCGCGCAACCGGCTGCTGGATGAAGGGGCGCGCGATCCCCGCTGGCTCGATGCGGTCGAGCGCGAGATGGCCGAACTCGGCATCGCCGTCGCGGTCGCCCGCGCCGAAACGGTGACGCGGTTATCCGCGCTGATTGCCCGCGAACACGATCCCGCCTCGCCCTTCCCCGATGCCACCCTCGCATTGTCCGGTGGGACCGACGATCTCGTCGCCGCGCATTCCGCGCTTGAGGCAGAGGATGCCTATCGCGAGCGCCTTCGCAATGAGCGCGGGCGTGACCGGGCGGCGGGGCGCACCCTGTTCGGGCCGCAGGCGAGCGATCTGCAGGTGCGCCATGCGCCGAAGGACATTCCCGCCGCTCTCGCCTCGACGGGTGAGCAGAAGGCGCTGCTCATCGGCCTCGTCCTCGCCCATGCCGCGCTGGTGCGCAGCATGACGGGCCACGCGCCGATCGTGCTGCTCGACGAGGTCGCTGCCCACCTCGATACGATGCGTCGCGCCGCGCTCTACCGGCTGCTCGCCGCCATTGGTGGCCAGGTCTGGATGACGGGGGCGGATCCGGCCTTGTTTGCCGATCTGCCGGATGGGAGCCTGCATCTCGCCGTCGCCGACGGGGCGGCGCGACCACCGGGTTAGGATACGGGGTCAGCCGGTTTCATCGCGGCGCTCGCGGAAGAAATTGCGCAGCAGTTCCGACGCCTCGCGCTCGCGGAAGCCGCCGTAGACCTCCGGCGCGTGGTGGCAGGTCGGCTGGTCGAAGAAGCGCCCGCCATGCTCGACGCCGCCGCTCTTGGGATCACGGGCACCGAAATAGAGTCGCCTGATCCGCGCGAAGGAGATGGCGGCTGCGCACATGGCGCATGGCTCCAGCGTCACATGGAGATCGCAGCCGATCAGCCGCTCCGAGCCGAGGATACGAGCCGCTTCGCGAATGGCGAGGATTTCGGCATGGGCGGTGGGATCGCAGTCTTCGCGGGTACGGTTTCCCGCCCTCGCGAGCAGCTTTTCGCCGCAAACCACCACCGCGCCGACAGGCACTTCCCCGCGTGCGCCGGCCGCACGTGCTTCGTCGAAGGCGATCTGCATCGGATCGGGCTGGCCTGTGGCGTTCATGGCTTCGATATCCCTTGGCTCGCAGCGCGTTTTGCCGCTCGCATCGTACCCCGCACTCTGCTATCAGACGCGCATGATGAAAACCAGAGACGACCGTCCCGGGAGCCGCGCGCGAGGCGCCGCACCGGGCGACAAGGGGCGCAAACCCCACAGCGCCAAACCCCATGCCGGCAAGAAGAGCGCCGGCGCCACCGCGCCCGCCGCCCCGCGCGACCCCGCAGCACCTGATCGGATCGCCAAGGTGATTGCCCGTGCCGGCGTCGCTTCGCGCCGCGATGCCGAGGCGCTGATCGAGGCGGGTCGCGTCAGCCTCAATGGCGAGGTACTGGATTCGCCGGCGCGCAACGTCACGCCTGCGGATGTAATCCTGATCGACGACGAGCCACTGCCGGCCAGGGAGCGCACACGGCTGTGGCTCTATCACAAGCCGCGCGGCCTCGTGACCACCGCCCGCGATCCGGAAGGGCGCGCCACTGTGTTCGACGAATTGCCCGAGGAATTGCCGCGCGTCGTCGCGGTGGGGCGTCTCGACATCAATACCGAGGGATTGCTGCTGCTCACCAATGATGGCGGCCTCGCCAAGGTGATCGCCCATCCCGATACCGGCTGGCTGCGCCGCTACCGCGTGCGCGCCCATGGGGTGATCGATCAGGCCCGGCTCGATACGATCGCAGATGGTCTCGTCGTGGACGGGATGGAATACGGGCCGATCGAGGCGAAGCTCGACCGGGTGCAGGGTGACAATGCCTGGATGACGCTGGGCCTGCGCGAGGGCAAGAACCGCGAGGTGAAGCGCATCCTCGAACATCTGGGCCTGCGCGTGAACCGCCTCCTGCGCCTGTCCTTCGGCCCGTTCCAGCTCGGGGATCTGCCCATCGGGCAGGTCGAGGAGGTGCGCACCCGCGTGCTCAAGGATCAGCTCGGCGACAAGCTCGCGAGCGAGGCGGGCGTCGATTTCGCCAGCCCCGTGCGTGAGCCGCTGCCTCCCGAGCCGGAAGCGCCGGCATGGGCGCATAAGGGTGACAGGAAGCCGGCGCAGAGCCGGGCTCCCGAGCCCGGAGGCGGCGACAAGCGCTTCGGCGGCAAGGCCGGGGGTGACAGGAAGTTCGGGGACAAGAAATTCGGCGACAGGAAGTTCGGCGACAAGCCGTTCGGTAAGCCCGGCGAGGCTCCGGCAGGCCCGCCGCGCCGTCCGGCCTGGGATCGCGCCGTCAAGGCCAGCGTCTGGCGGGCGGACGAGGCACCGGAGGGGCCGATCTTCCGCAAGCGCCGCGATGCCGATCCGAAGGCAGCCCGCGAGGCTTCTGCCACGCGCAAGCACGAGCGCGTCGGCGCCATCTCGCAAAAGAGCGGCAACCGTGTCCTGGTCGAACGCGTCAAGGCTGATCCCGCCGACGCGCCGCGCACGGCTCCAGAGACGGGCAAGGGGCAGACGAGCGAGGCTCAGACGGCGAGGGGGCGCGGTGGTGCTGCGTCCGCGCAGGGCGCGCGTCCGGCTTTCGGCAAACAGGCCACGAGCCGCCCCGCCGCCGGGCGCGGTTTCGACAAGCGTGCAGGCGAGGGCACGGAACGCGCGGCATATCGTGACGATCGCACGGGCGGCAAACCGCCCGCACGTGGTCCGGGGCGCCCTGCCGGCAAGTTCGGGGACCGGCCCGGTGATCGCCCCGGCGAAGCGCGCGGTGAATCCCGTGGTGGTCGCCCGTACGAGAAGAAGCCCTATCAGGGCCGCTCATCCGAAGGCAGATCGGGTGAAGGCAGATCGGGTGAAGGCAGATCTTTCGAAGGCAGGTCTTTCGAAGGCAAGCCCGGTGGGCGTGCCTCCGGCGGGCGTCCCGCGGGCGGGCCGGGTGGCAAGCCGTTTGGCAAACCCGGCGGCAGAGCCGGTGGCAAGCCCGGTGGCAAGCCTGGTGGCAAGCCGTTCGGTAAGCCCGGTGGCAAGCCGCAGGGGAGGCCGTCCAGCCCGTCCGGACGCGGTGCCGGCAAGGGGCCGAACAAGGCGCCGCGGAGCTGATCCGTCATGCGCATCGTGGGCGGGCGTCTCAGCGGACGGGCTATCGTCGGACCGAAGGCCGGGCCGGGCAAAACCGGCCCGATCCGCCCGACTTCCGACCGCCTGCGCGAGGCGATCTTCAACATCCTCGCCCATGGCCATGACGATGCCTGCGCGGGTGCGCGGGTGATCGATCTGTTCGCCGGGACCGGGGCGCTTGGTCTTGAGGCGCTCTCGCGCGGTGCGGCATTCGCGCTCTTCGTCGATGACGGCGCCCAGGCGCGCGGGCTGGTTCGCGAGAATGTCGAGGCGCTCGGGCTCGGGGGCGTCACCCGCCTGTTCCGGCGCGATGCGACGCGGCTCGGTGCCGCCGACAAGTTCACCCCTGCCGATCTGGTCTTCTGCGATCCCCCCTATGGCCGCGATCTCGCGCCGCGCGCGCTCAAAGCCTGCGCCCTAGGGGGCTGGCTCCGCCCAGGCGCGCTCGTCGTGGTGGAGGAGAGCAGCGCGGCCGCCGATATACTGCCGGAGGCTTTCACCCTGCTGGAGAGCCGCGACTACGGCGAAACGCGGGTGAGTTTCGCGCGGTTCGCCGCCTGATCGCGCGGCGTCTTCACAGTGTCGCGGCCTGATCGCCATTGAGCGGATTGGCCGGATCGTGGCGGTAGCGCATCATGTCGAAACGCATGGATCGCGCATCCAGCATCAGCAGCCGCCCGACCATGTCCTCGCCGAAGCCGGTGATTTCGCGCAGAACCTGCATCGCCATCAGCGATCCCATCACACCGGCGAGCGCGCCCAGTATCCCCGCCTGCGCGCAGGTCGGGACTGCACCGGGTGGGGGCGGATCGGGGAAGAGGCAGCGATAGGTCGGATTCAGCTGCCCTTCGGCATCCCGCTCATAGGGTCGCAGCACCGTCAGCGAGCCGTCGAACTGGCCAAGAGCCGCCGTGACCAGCGGTTTGCGGGCGTGAAAGCAGGCATCCGAGACGGCATAACGCGTCTCGAAATTATCGGAGCCTTCCGCCACGATGTCGTAATCCGCGATCAGGGCGTGTGCATTCTCCGGCATGATGCGCAAGCGATGCGCCTCGACCGCCACATGCGGATTGAGCCGCGCGATAGCGTCTGCGGCGGAATCCACCTTTGCGCGACCGATATCCGGCGTGCCGTGGATGATCTGGCGCTGGAGGTTGGATAGATCGACCACATCGTCGTCGACGATGCCGAGATGCCCCACGCCCGCCGCTGCGAGATATTGCAGGAGCGGCGCGCCCAGTCCGCCGGCGCCGATCACGAGAACCCGTGCGGCCTTGATCTTCGCCTGGCCGGGTCCTCCGATATCGGAGAGCACCAGATGGCGGGCATAGCGGGCGATTTCGTCGGATGAGAGCGTCATCGTGGGACAATATCCTTGACGCGCTCGCCGGCAAAGCGTGCGATCCGGTTTTTTCGGCGCGGCACATGCGCCATCCACCCATATGGTGATGCATGGGCGGGCCGGTGAATCGCCGCGCGCCGGCTTGGCCTCGCGCCATCGCCTGCGTAACCATGGGCGCGAACGTATCTCAAGGGAGGAAAACCATGATTCTGCGCACGTCTCCGCCGTCACCCTTTGGTCGCAAGGTGAAGATTGCCGCATCGGTACTCGGTCTGTCGGACCGGCTCGAAGTGGAAGGCGCCGATACCGCCGATCCGGGCGACAGCCTGCGCAAGCAGAACCCGCTCGGCAAGATCCCGGTCCTGATCGAGGATGATGGGACCGCATGGTACGATTCACGCGTCATCGTCGAGTATCTCGACCATCTCGCCGGCGGCGGGAAGCTGCTCCCGCAGGGGGCGGCGCGTTTGCCGGTGCTGCGCCTGCAGGCGCTGGCCGACGGGCTGGTGGATGCCAATATCCTCATTCTCTATGAGGGGCGTTGGCGTGATCCTGCTCGCCACGAGGCCAAATGGCTGGAATACCAGGAGGGCAAGGTCACGCGCGCCCTTGATGCGCTGGCGGAGCAGGCGCCCGATTTCACGGGCAAGGTCGATGTCGGCACCATCTCGGCGGCCTGTGCGCTCGGCCATATGGATCTGCGCTTCGAGGGCGCCTATCGCAAGAGCCATCCCGCGCTCGATGCCTTCATGAACCGCTTCGCGGCCGATGTGCCCGCCTTCGAGGCGACAAAGGTCACCGCCTGAACGAAAAGGGCCGCCCCGAGAGGGCGGCCCGATCGTTTCCGGAAAGGTTCGCGGCGATCAGCGCGAATAGAACTCGATCACGAGATTGGGTTCCATCTGGACGGCGTACGGCACCTCCGACAGGGTCGGGATGCGGGTATAGGTCGCCTTCATCTTGGAATGATCCGCATCGATGTAATCAGCTACGTCGCGCTCGGCGAGTTGCACCGATTCCAGCACGATCACGAGCTGCTTGGAGCTGTCCTTCACCTCGACGACGTCACCGGGCTTCACCAGGAAGCTCGGGATGTTGGTGCGGCGCCCGTTCACAGTGATGTGGCCGTGATTGACGAACTGGCGCGCGGCAAACGGGGTCGGCGCGAATTTCGCGCGATAGACCACCGCATCCAGACGGCGCTCGAGCAGACCGATCAGGTTCTCGCCGGAATCGCCGCGCATGCGGATCGCTTCGGCGTAATAGCGGCGGAACTGCTTCTCGGTGATGTTGCCGTAATAGCCCTTGAGCTTCTGCTTGGCGCGCAGCTGCGTGCCGAAGTCGGAGAGCTTGCCCTTGCGGCGCTGGCCGTGCTGGCCGGGGCCGTATTCGCGGCGGTTGACGGGACTCTTGGGGCGACCCCAGATATTCTCGCCCATGCGGCGATCAATTTTATACTTCGCCTGAATGCGCTTCGACATAGTCGCGTATCCTCAGATCTGCGTTTTTCGTTTGCGAGGAACGCGCCCTCCTCTTTCACCGCGCGAGGAGAACTCGTACGATAAACGACAGGCCGGATCACGACAGAAGCCGGACCCGATCCACGGGTGCGTCAAGAAATACGCGGGCCATCGCCGACCCGCGCATTGCGGTTTCACTGCCGGTTCCGATGCGAAAAGTCAATCTTTGACGCAAATTTCTTTTCTCCGACCGCGTTTCAGAGTAACCGTGCGAAAAATGCGGATCGCCTAGCGGCAGGCATGACGTTGCGTTATTTCTGGTAACAGAGTGACAAGTTTTCATTGATAAATTGACGTAAGATGGAGAGGAGACGGGTATCGTGACGACCGGCAGTGGATCAGCCAGTGACGCAGGCGCAGGCGCGCCGCTGCATGTCATGGTCGCCGAGCCCGACACGCAGCAGCGCGCTGATGTCGCCGATGCGGTGCGCGCCGCCGTCGGTCCGGTGCAGATTTCCGAGGTTGGTGACGGGGAAGCGGCCGTCAAGGCGATGACGGCCAAGCGCCCGGATGTGCTCTTCATCAACGTCAAGATGCCTGGTATCAGCGGCGCCGAGGCCGTCGTCATCGCGCGGCAGGAGGGGGTCCAGCCACTGACCGTGCTGATGTCCGACAGGGTCCTCAGCCGCTGGGTCGCACTTTCCAACGAACTCGGCGCCTATGAATTTCTTAAGAAACCCTACGATGAAGCCCATATTGCGGGCTTGATGCAGGCCGTGATGCGTATGCGTAAGCCGACCCGGGCATTGCTTGTCGAGGGTTCCGAGACGACGCGGGCCCTGATGCTTAAGCTGATGGATCAGTCGCGTTTCAACCTGGATATCGAGGAAACCGATTCCGGCGTGCATGCCGTCAGGTTGATGCGCGCGACAGCTTACGATGTCGCCCTGATCGATTTGAACCTGGGTGGGATGGACGGGCTGGAGACGGCCTGTCAGGTCAAGGAAGTGGCGCCCGGTACCGCTCTGGTCCTGATTTCCGCGCCGGGATCCGAGAAGATCGAAACGGCCTCGCGGCATTTCGGTTTCACGACATTCCTGCAAAAGCCTTTCTACGCGCATCATATCGAAGACATGCTGCACGAGGTTTTCAACCTGCGCCGACCCTATCTCCTGAACGCGACCGGGCGGGTGCATGCGCGCAGCCAGCGTCTGGAGGAGGAGCGGCGCGCCCGCAGGCGCTGATTCCATTGCAAAAAGGCATCATGCGGCCCCCATGTCGCGGGAACCGCATGATGATTCAGGCCCTGTCACGGCTGTGTCGGGCCGCGCCGCCGGATCGGATGGCGCGGCACCTGAATTCAGGATTTGGGGAAATCGACGGGACCGAATTCCTCATGCACGATCCGGCGCATCTCGAGCGCTTCATTGGGGTTCAGCCTGCCGTCAGCATCGCCGTCGGCCAGTTGGAACACCGCCTTGAACTGCTGGACATTGAACTTGCCCATCTGATCAACGAACAGATTGCGGTCTTCCGGGCTGAAGCCGAGAACAGGTGCGAAGCGGTTCCATTCCTCCTGGCTGAAGCCATCTTTCTGCGCGTCATGCGACTCGGCGGTGGAGATGAATTCCTCGAAATCGAGTTGCCAGTCGAAGCCTGCCGCCTCGCGGAAGCTCTGGATCCGGTTCGGATCGTTACCGTTGAGATGGCGGCTCAGATCCAGTACTTCGGGCGCGTCGATCGTGCCGCTGCCATTCCTGTCACCCGCGCGCAGCATGTCGACGAGACCGACGATGTCGCCACGTCCCTTCGGACCGAACAGATGCTTGTGGTCCTCCGGGCTCAGGTTGAGCAAGGGTGCAAATTCTGTCCATTCCTGGGGATTCAGGCGCCCGTCACCGTCGCGATCAAAGCTGTGCGCGGCGGCCAAGGCTTCATCGGCGGTGATCTGCCAGTCCGCGCCGGCCATGTCACGGAAGCTGCGCGGGTTGTCCGAGATCAGCGGTTCGCTCAGGGCGCGGGCATTGTTCTGGCCGATATTCAGCTGGAAGATCAGGCTCTCGCGACCGGGGTTCTCCGGTGCGTAGCGATCGTCCATGCCGATGAACATTCTGCCGCCATCAGGGTCGACGACCTGGTCGGCGTGATCGTGCCCGTCCACATTGGTCTGGATGCCCTGATCCATGTTGCCAGTGGTATGGAACAGCTTGTTGCCGTATTCACCATTGATCGGCTTCATGTTGCCGAACGGGTCGATATGAACGAGGTTCATGCCGCCGGGATGCTCCGTGAAGAGATTGGACGGCTGCCCGTATTCATTCACGAGCGCGAACTGGCCGTCCTGGCGGGCGAGCAGCTCCCGGGATTGCGGATTGCGGAAGGCATTGGGGACCATGGCGAAACCGACCTGGTCACCCGCGTTGAAATCGAGCTCGACTTTTGAGTTGCCGGGCTGGAGCTGGCCGCCATCGCCGATCATCGAAGCATTCGGGAAGACGACGTTCGTCTCCTTGATGGTGCCGTCGCCCGCGAGCTTGTACATCACCAGCGTATTCTTGAAATCGGTATTCTCAGTCCGGAAGTTCAGTTCCGCGCGGGTGGGCTCGGTGAAGCTGATGACGCGGGCCCGGTTAAAGACTTCCGAAGCGCTGCCGGAAAGCGGCGACTGCATGGAGTTCACCAGCGGCGCCTGCATCTGCGTCTGCATCGAATGATGGTTCAGCGCCGTGGTCTGCGGCGTGGCAGCCTGATTGCCCGGTGCGTGCTGCGTGATCTGGAAGTTGGCAGCACCCGCCTGCTGTTGCTGATTGCGCTTGGGATCGAACTGGGACGGGATCGGACCGAAACTGGACTGGAACTGCATAACTGGCCTCCTTGACCTCAGGTTGTGGAGACCTTAGCGGAACAATGAAACCAGCGCGAGTGTAAAGCTTTGTTAAGTTTAATATTTGCAGTTGTTAATTGTATTTGGCAAGGTTTCGATGACTGAATACTATCATCGAAACCTTGCCTATGCGCGTGTGTCACATATGCAATGCGCGTTTGTCAGCTGCGAGGGCCGCTTCTCTAACTGCTTCTGATAGAGTCGGGTGGGCATGGCAGGTGCGGGCGATATCCTCGGAAGAAGCGCCGAACTCCATGCCGACGGCGATTTCATGGATCAGATCGCCTGCTTCAGGCCCCACGATATGGGCGCCAAGCACGCGATCGGTCTCCTTGTCGGCGAGAATCTTGACGAAACCGTCCGTCTGCAGATTGGCTTTGGCCCGGCCATTGGCGGTGAAGGGGAACTTGCCGACGTTATAGGCGGTACCCGCTTCCTTGAGCTCTTCCTCGGTCTTGCCGATCGAGGCGACCTCCGGATAGGTGTAGACCACGTTCGGGATGATGCCGTAATTGACGTGCCCCGCCTTGCCAGCGATGAGCTCGGCGAGGGCGACACCCTCATCCTCGGCCTTGTGGGCCAGCATGGGGCCGGTGACGACGTCGCCGATGGCGTAGATACCCTGCACATTGGTGGCATAATGTGCGTCGATCTCCACGCGCCCACGATCATCCAGCTTCACGCCGGCCTCTTCCAGGCCCAGCCCCTCCGTATAGGGTTTGCGGCCCACGGCTACTAGGACGATATCCGCCTCGATCGTTTCCGCATCGCCACCCTTGGCCGGCTCTACGGTGAGCTTGACGCTCTTGTCGGAGGCCTTCGC
>NZ_DATGCW010000323.1:0-10212 GCF_035311605.1 Saliniramus sp. | reverse complement strand
GGGTCCTGCCCCGGGAGAGCGACATGCGCGAGCACGAAGGTGACCAGCACCAGAGCGAAGACACCCCATCGGGCCCGGACTTCGTGGAGGCCGGGCGCAAGCTCTTTGCCCGCGAATCCCAATTCAGCACGGCGGCGAGCGGCACCGACCACCTGCCCCCGATGCACAAGCTGGAGATCGCCTTTGCCGGGCGCTCGAATGTCGGCAAGTCGAGCCTCGTCAATGCACTCACCGGTCGCAAGACGCTGGCGCGGACATCACATACGCCGGGGCGCACCCAGCAGCTGAACTTCTTTGATCTCGGCGGCTTCTGCACCCTTGTCGACATGCCCGGCTACGGCTATGCCGCCGTCAGCAAGGAGAAGGTGAAATCCTGGACACAGCTGATCCACGACTACCTGCGCGGGCGGGCCAATCTCGCGCGCGTCTATGTGCTGATCGATTCGCGCCATGGCCTCAAGAAACTGGATACCGAGGTGCTCGACATGCTGGACACGGCGGCGGTGTCCTACCAGATCATTCTGACAAAATCGGATGAGCCGAAGAAGGGCGAGCTCGCAGACATCGTCACGAAGACACAGGAAGCCATCGCCAGACGGCCTGCCGCTTTTCCCGAGATCATCGTGACATCGAGCCGCGAGAAAACGGGTGTGGTTGAACTGCGCGCGGCCATCGCGCAATTGCTGCATGAGCGTAACGAGGAGATACCGCAATGACCACGACCCGCCTCTTCACCCTCTTTGCGGGCCTTTCCGGCCTGTGCGGCATCATGCTCGCCGCCGCGAGCACGCATGTCCTGGGCGGCGACAACGCCATGATCGCGGCCAATTTCCTGCTCTTCCACGCGATCGCGCTGATCGGCCTCGCCGCGCTGATCGCACACGGGGTGGCAATCAATGCAACGACTGCCGGAATTGCCGGCTATGTGCTGATCATCGGTGCGGTGCTGTTTTGCGGGGATCTCGCCCTGCGCGCGATCTATGCGATCAGGATCGCGCCCTTCGTGGCACCGGTCGGCGGCATCACCCTGATGGCCGGCTGGGTGCTGGTTGCGATCGCGGCGCTTCGGCGCCCCTGACCCGGGCGTCGAAACAACCCGATCACGCAAGGATGCGGCTTTCGCCCGGCGCCAAACTGCTCTAAAAGCGCGCGACATAAGAACGCGACGCCGCACGCATGGACGTATGAGTCGAGAAAAGATCATGAGCGAAGACAATCCCAGCGCCCATACCCGCGCCGAAATCCTCGTCCAGGCCCTGCCGCACATGCAGCGCTATGACGAGGAAGTCGTGGTCATCAAGTATGGCGGGCACGCCATGGGCGACAAGGATGCCGCTAAGGACTTCGCCGAGGATGTGGTGCTGCTGGAGCAGTCCGGGCTGAAACCCATCGTCGTGCACGGTGGCGGGCCGCAGATCGGGCGCATGCTGGAAAAGCTCGGGATCAAGTCGGAATTCCGGGCCGGTCTGCGGGTGACTGACGAGGCCACCGTCGAGATCGTTGAAATGGTACTCGCCGGCTCCATCAACAAGCAGATCGTCGGCTGGATCTCCGGCCAGGGCGGGCGCGCCATCGGAATGTGCGGCAAGGACGGCAACATGGTACGGGCGAAGAAGATCTCCCGGACCGTGATCGATCCCGATTCAAAGATCGAGGAAATCGTCGATCTCGGCTTCGTCGGCGAGCCCGAGCAGGTCAATCGCGGCATCCTCGATGCCGTGCTCAAATCGGAGCTGATCCCGGTTCTCGCGCCCGTCGCGGTGGGCCATGACAGCCAGACCTACAACGTCAATGCCGATACCTTCGCCGGCGCCATTTCCGGCGCGATGCATGCCAAGCGCCTGCTGCTTCTGACAGACGTCCCGGGCGTACTCGACAAGGACAAGAACCTGATCCCGGAGCTCACCATCGACCAGTGCCGCCATCTCATCGCCGATGGTACGATTACAGGCGGCATGATCCCCAAGATCGAGACCTGCATTTATGCGCTCGAACAGGGCGTGGAGGGCGTCGTCATCCTCGACGGCAAGGTGCCGCACGCGACGCTGCTGGAGCTCTTCACCGATCACGGCGCCGGCACCCTGATCCGTCGCTGATACGCCCGTCGCGCGGAACCGATCATGCAGCGCAAGCGTTGTTTTCTCAATGGGAGGCATTCAGCCATGCATGACGGCAAATTCAGTATCGGCCAACAGGTCCACATGATCGCGGATCGTTCGAATATCGTGCGCGTCCATCCCGATCAGCTGGAGAGAGTGTTCGAGATCGTGCGGATTGTTCCCGGGGAACGGGACGGGGAATTGCAATACCATCTGCGCAGCACGACGGAGCCGCATATGCGCGCGGCAAGTGAGAGCCAGTTGCAGGCGGTCTGAGAAAATGCGGGAGATGACGGCCTGACAGCTCTCGCTATCACAAGGTTGCAGGGCGCGGCGGTGGCAGGATGGTGACCGGCGTCGTATCCGGCGAAGTGCTGTCCGAAATCGCCCCTTCTTCCCCGGGCGGCGGCGGAAGTTCCGGAACGGTCTGCGGTGCGTTGAGATCAAATCCGGTAAAGGCCAACGGATCGAGCGGCGTTCCCTCGCTGACGTCGACCGACAGGCCGACGCGTCCCGGATCACGCACATTGGCAAAGGCAGGATCGTCGACGCTGACCGGGCTTGCAGGCCGGGGTCGAGATTCGAGATTGCCCTGTTGGTCCAGCGCCTCTTCCGTCTCATCGACCCGATCGATCTGCTGCTCGCGACGCTCGTTCTCGATTTCGCGCCAGCGGGTGACGGCGCGGCGGTGCTGATCATAGGTGCGCGAGAAAGTGTGTCCGCCAGTGCCATCGGCGACGAAGAACAGCTCATCCGTACGCGAGGGATTGGCGACTGCCTCCATCGCCGCGCGCCCCGGATTGGCAATCGGGCCGGGTGGCAGCCCGCTGATGACATAGGTGTTGTAAGGCGTCTCCGCCTGGATTTCACTGCGCCGGATGCCGCGTCCGAGCGTGCCCTCGCCGCCGACCAGACCATAGACGATGGTGGGATCGGATTGCAGGCGCATACCCTGATTGAGCCGGTTGATGAAGACACCGGCAACGCGCGGGCGCTCATCGGCCCGTCCCGTTTCCTTTTCGACGATCGAGGCGAGAATGACGAGTTCTTCCGCGGTTTCGAGCGGAAGATCATCCGCGCGACGCTCCCAGATCCGCGCCAGTTCACGCGTCTGCGCACGCTGCATCGCCTGGATGATCTGCCTGCGGCTGGTGCCACGCTCGAAGCGATAGGTATCGGGCATGAGAGAGCCTTCTTCCGGCACCTCGGTGATCTTGTCGTCGAGAATCTCGTTCTCGTTCAGCAGATTCACGATCTGATAGCTGGTCAGCCCCTCCGGAATGGTGACCGAATGCAGCAGCGAGCGGCCCTGCGCCATGATCTCCATCGCCTCGTTCATGCTGGTATTGGCGCGAAACGCGAACTCACCCGCCTTGAGATTGCCGCGTTGACCGCTGATCACGGTGGCGATCTGAAACAATAGCGGCTGGTCGATCACACCTTCGCGCGCAAGGATATCGGCGATGCCAGCCGTGCCCGTATTGCGCGGAATCACGACCACCTGATCCTGATCAAGCGGCCCCGGCGCAGCCGCCTGACGCGCGACCAGCACCAGACCGATCACCGCGATCATGCAGATCAGGGCGAAGAAACTGAACAACCCGCTCAGGGTCGACAGCAAGCCGCCACGCGGGCGCCGGATACGTGGCGGTGGTGGCGGTGCAATGGCCGGCTTGATCGCCTCACCGGGGCTGCGCGGGGCGACACGCCGTGCCTCCTGACCGGTCAGATCATGTTGCTGGTCGGACGCAGCATCGTCTTTCGAGGGGCGTCTTGAAAACATGGTTCAACAGGGGCTCTTCGAATTTATCAGCATCCGGCCGGGGTCACCTGCGCAGCCGCCGAATTGCGACACACTACAATGCAAATCTGTGGCGAAGTTACGTCAGCGCTGCCCTCATGACAAGCGAGTCGCCAGAGCGACAGGCAAGGACGCGGCGCAAATGCGCGACACCGCAACGTCGGCAGCTCTCCCGCAGCCGATCACGGATACGCCAGGCTCATGCAACGCGCTTGAATATCAGCGAGGCATTGGTGCCGCCGAAGCCGAAGCTGTTCGAAAGGGCGATGTCGATCTGCTTGGGCTTCGCCTGCTTCGGCGCGAGATCAATGGCCGTCTCGACGGAGGGGTTGTCGAGATTGAGGGTCGGTGGGACGAGGTTGTCGCGCATGGCGAGCAATGAGAAGATGGCCTCCACCGCACCGGCGGCGCCAAGCAGATGCCCGACGGCGGATTTCGTCGAGGACATGGCGAGACCCTCGACATTGTTACCGACGAGCCGTTCCACCGCTTTCAGCTCCAGTTCGTCACCGAGCGGCGTGGAGGTTCCGTGCGCATTGATGTAGTCGAGGTCGCTGGCCTGGATGCCGGCGCGTTTGAGCGCAGCGCGCATGCAGCGGTAGGCGCCGTCACCGTCTTCCGCCGGCGAGGTGATGTGGTAGGCGTCGCCTGATAGGCCGTAACCGATGAGTTCGCCGTAAATCTTCGCGCCGCGCGCCTTCGCGTGCTCGTATTCCTCAAGCACCACGATGCCGGCCCCCTCGCCCATGACGAACCCGTCACGATCCTTGTCATAAGGGCGCGAAGCACGTTCCGGATCGTCGTTAAAGCCGGTGGAGAGTGCACGGCATGCGGCGAAGCCCGCCACCGAGAGGCGATTCACCGGCGATTCCGTTCCGCCAGCGACCATCACCTCGGCATCCCCGAGCGCGACCAGACGCGCCGCATCGCCGATGGCATGCGCCCCGGTCGAACAGGCGGTGACGACGGAATGATTGGGCCCCTTGAGGCCGAATTCAATGGAGACGTAACCAGAGGCGAGGTTGATCAGGCGCCCGGGGATGAAGAAGGGCGAGATCTTGCGCGGCCCGCGGTCGCGCAATGTCAGCGAGGCTTCCGCAATACCCTCTATGCCGCCAATACCCGAGCCGATCAGAACGCCGCTTTCGGCCTGGTCGTCATAGCTGGTCGGATGCCAGCCGGCATCGTCGAGCGCCTGACGGGCCGCCGCCATGGCGTAGACGATGAACTCGTCGACCCGACGCTGGTCCTTCGGATCCATCCACTGATCAGGATTGAAGGTTCCACCGGAGCCATCGCCGCGCGGGATCTGACAGGCAATCTTGCACGGAAGATCCGATGTCTCAAAATTCTGGATCCGCGCAGCGCCACTGCGCCCCTGAAGCAGCCTCTGCCACGTCTCTTCCACGCCACAGGCGAGGGGTGAGACCATGCCAAGACCGGTGACGACGACACGACGCATCATACCAACCCGTTCATGCATGAAGACGGCGGGATCGGGCGATCCCGCCGGTTACGGCACTTAGCCGGAATTCTTCTCGAGAAACTTGATGGCGTCGCCGACCGTGACGATGGTCTCAGCGGCGTCATCCGGGATCTCGACGTTGAACTCTTCCTCGAACGCCATCACGAGCTCGACGGTGTCGAGGCTGTCGGCGCCGAGGTCATCGATGAAGTTGGCATTGTCCGTCACCTTGTCGGCTTCTACACCAAGGTGCTCGACAACGATCTTCTTCACGCGCTCAGCGATGTCACTCATCGTTGGTTCCTCGTATCACTCGTCGCTAACGCCCGCTCGGGATCGAGGGGCTTCCGGTTAAAAGGGCCTGGCCGAGGCTCATCGTGAACGATCGGCTCGCGTGTGGTGCAAAAGCCTTATTTCGCTCCCGGGTCAAGCCCCCCAGCTACAGGTTGAGACAGGATTATCACGTCGCCGTCCCGGATGCGAGAGCCGCGTACGCCTCTTCGCAGGTTATCCAGAGGCTTATAACCTCTTCAGATCATTGCCATTCCGCCGTTCACGTGCAGCGTCTGCCCGGTCACGTAGGCAGCTTCGTCGCTGACGAGATAAAGTACGGCGGATGCAACATCCTCGCCCACACCGAGACGCCCGGCGGGAACATTGGCGAGAATCGTCTCGCGCTGCTTGTCGTTGAGCGCATCGGTCATGGGCGATGCGATGAAGCCCGGCGCAACCGTGTTCACGGTGATGCCCCGGCTCGCCACTTCCTGCGCGAGCGCCTTCGACATGCCGATCAGTCCGGCCTTGGAGGCCGCGTAATTGCCCTGACCGGGATTGCCGGTCGTTCCCACCACGGAGCCGATATTGACGATCCGCCCGGAGCGGCGGCGCATCATGCCCTTGACGGCGGCACGGGAAAGCCGGAAGGCGGCGGTGAGATTGACGGCGAGCACCGTGTCCCAATCCTCGTCCTTCATGCGCATGAACAAGCCGTCGCGGGTGATGCCGGCATTGTTGACGAGGATATCGAGCCCGCCCATCGCCGTCTCGGCGGCGGGGACGAGGCCCTCGACGGCCTCCATGTCACCCAGATTGGCGATCAGCGGATGCACGCGCTCGCCTAGTTCACCGACCAGCGCGTCGAGGGCGTCCTGGCGGGTGCCCGAGATCGCCACATCGGCGCCTCGCGCATGCAACATGCGCGCGATGGCACCGCCGAGCCCGCCGGTTGCACCGGTGACGAGGGCTTTCTTGCCGGTCAGATCGAACATGGTTGAAACATCCTTTTGCTCGCGGTCGACGGCTTACAGCGCCTGCCCGACCTTCTCGATATCGTCGGGCGTACCGACCGCCTGCCCTGTCGCGCCGGGGGCGATGCGCTTCGCAAGCCCCGTCAGCACCTTGCCGGCACCGATCTCGAAGAACTGCGTCACGCCCTGATCGGCCATGAAAGCCACGCTTTCGCGCCAGCGCACGGTGCCGGTCACCTGCCGCACCAGCGCATCGCGGATCGCCTCCGGATCGCTGACCGGCCCGGCTGCGACATTGGCGATGACGGGCACGACGGGTGCGTTGATGGTGGCATCAGCCAGAGCGGCGCGCATCGCATCGGCAGCCGGCGCCATCAGGGCGCAATGGAAGGGGGCGGAAACCGGGAGCATCACCGCGCGTTTCGCGCCGCGCTCCGTCGCCAGCGCCACGGCGCGTTCGACGGCGGCCTTCGTGCCGGAGACGACGACCTGCCCGCCGCCATTGTCGTTGGCGGGATCGCAGACCTCTCCCTGCGCGGCGTCGCGAGCGATTGCTGCGGCCTGCTCGAATTCGAGCCCGAGCAAAGCCGCCATGGCGCCCTCGCCGACCGGCACGGCCTTCTGCATCGCATCGCCGCGAATTCGCAGGAGCCGCGCCGTATCCGCAATCGAGAGCGCCCCGGCAGCGGCCAGCGCGGAATACTCACCCAGCGAATGACCGGCGACGAAGCGCGCATGCTGCTTCAGATCGAGCCCGGCCTCAGCCTCGAGCACCCGCATGGTCGCGAGCGAGACCGCCATCAGCGCCGGCTGCGTGTTCGCCGTCAGCGTGAGCTCCTCGACGGGGCCTGCGAAGATGATCTGCGAGAGCTTCTGCCCGAGCGCGGCATCGACCTCCTCGAACACCGCATGGGCCGGCGCGAAAGTATCGGCGAGCGCCTTGCCCATGCCGACAATCTGACTGCCCTGTCCGGGGAATACGAATGCGCGGCTCATCGCGACTCCTCGCTGATTGTGAAAAAACGCACGGGAAGTGGCAAAGCCGGCGCGGCCTGTCAAGCAGGCATGATCTGCCCGGAATGCGCCCGGGCGGCTTTAAGCGCCGCCCCGACTCAAAGCCAGGGGCGCTCGCCAAGCTTGTTCTCGTAGGCGTCGATCGCCGCACCCTTCTCCAGCGTCAGACCGATATCGTCGAGCCCGTTGAGCAGGCAATGCTTGCGGAACGGGTCGATCTCGAAACGGATGACGCCGCCGTCGGGGCCGCGAATCTCCTGCGATTCGAGGTCCACCGTGACCGTGGCGTTGCTGCCGCGCTCTGCATCCTCGAAGAGCATTTCCAGCTCTTCAGGCTTCACCACGATTGGAAGGATGCCGTTCTTGAAGCAATTGTTATAGAAGATATCGGCGAAGCTCGTGGAGATCACGCAACGGATGCCGAAATCGAGCAGCGCCCAGGGCGCGTGCTCGCGCGAGGAGCCGCAGCCGAAATTGTCGCCCGCAACGAGGATCTGCGCATCGCGATAAGCCGGCTGGTTGAGCACGAAATCGGGAATTTCACTGCCATCCGGATTGAAGCGGGCCTCCGCGAACAATCCCTTGCCAAGGCCTGTGCGCTTGATGGTCTTCAGATACTGCTTGGGAATGATCATGTCGGTGTCGATATTGATCACCCGAAGCGGCGCCGCGACGCCGGTTAGAACCGTGAAAGCTTGCATATCCGAAACCGTTCGATCACAAGAGCGACGACGAGCCGACGCGCGACGCGCCGGCGGCTTGCGCAGGCTCTTAGCAGAGCCCGGCGCCGAAAAAAAGCCGCATGCGCGCGCAATCGTCGGCGGCAAATCGCATGCACAGGTCGCGTGCGACCTCGTAACCGGTCGGGTTTGGATTGCAGCACGGTGCGCACGCGTCTATGGGTAGCGCATTCTGAGGGTAGCGCATCATGTGGACGAAACTCGCCAATCCCGGTTTCTTCATGCGCTGGTCGGGCCGGCTTCTGCCATGGTTCGCCGGCGCGACTGTGCTCGTCTTCGCCATCGGGATGTATATGAGCTTCTTCATGGCCCCGCCCGATTACCAGCAGGGCGAGACCATCCGCATCATGTATATCCACGTACCGTCGGCCTGGATGGCGCTGTTCCTCTATACGGTGATGAGCATCTCGGCGATCGGCACCCTCGTCTGGCGCCATCCGCTCGCCGACGTCTCGCAGAAGGCCGCCGCGCCTCTGGGCGCAGCCTTCACGCTGGTCTGCCTGATCACCGGGGCTTTGTGGGGCAAGCCGATGTGGGGCACCTACTGGGTCTGGGATGCTCGACTGACCTCCGTGCTCGTGCTCTTCCTCGTCTATGCCGGGATCATGGCGCTCTGGCGCGCCATCGACGATCCGGGCCGCGCCGCGCGGGCGGTTGCGATCCTCACGCTGGTCGGCGCGCTCAACCTGCCGATTATCCGCTTCTCGGTCGATTGGTGGAACACCCTGCATCAGCCGGCTTCCGTCTTCCGTCTCGACGGGCCGACCATCTACCCCGCCATGCTCTATCCGCTGCTCGTTATGGGCGTCGCTTTCGCGCTCCTGGCCATCACCATGCATGCCTATGCCATGCGCACGGAACTCATGCGCCGGCGCATCCGCACACTCAACATTCTCGAAGCCGAGCGGCTCGACAGCCGCATCGCAGCCTGAGGCTTTCGCGAAAACATCATGTTCGATCAGTACGCCCCGTTCATCATCGCTTCCTACGCAGCCTTCGTCGTCGTCATCGGCGGTCTGGGGCTCTATCTCTTGATCGACCAGCGCCTGCAGAAACGCGCTCTGGCCGAGCTCGAGGCGCGTCAGCCCAAACGGAGTTCCCGCCGATGAGCGACGACAGCGTCAATCAGCCGACCAGCGGGACCGAAGCGGAGAAGGTTCTTCCGCCCAAGCCGCGCATCCGCTTCATCCACATACTCCCGGTCGTGATCCTGCTCGGCGTGTCCGGCGTCTTCTTCGTGCGCCTGTTCGGTGAAGACCCCTCGCGGGTTCCCTCCGTCATGCTCAACCGCCCGGCGCCGGAATTCACACTGCCGCCGCTGGAGAATCTGCGCCGCGCCGGCGAGCAGGTACCCGGCTTCGCGCGGGAGGATCTGCCGCTTTCGCCCGATGGCGCGGCGCAGGTGAACATCGTCAATGTCTGGGCCTCCTGGTGCGTACCCTGTCGCGACGAACATCCCGTGCTGATGGATCTGGCCGATGATCCGGAAGTCCGGGTGCTCGGCATCAACTACAAGGATCGCCCGGAAAACGCCCGGCGCTTCCTCGGCGCGCTGGGCAATCCGTTCGACAGGGTCGGCGTGGACGAGAGCGGACGCTCGGCGATCGAATGGGGCGTCTACGGCGTGCCGGAGACCTTCATCGTCGATGCGAACGGCATCATCCGATACAAGCATATCGGCCCGATCATGCCCAACCAGGTCGAAGGTTTCCGCGAACAGGTCAATGCGGCGAAAACCCCGGTCGGAACCATCAATGGTCCGGGCGAGGACGCAGCCGCAGCCGTGCGCTGACGATCAGGGCGCGCGCAGGGCCCGGCGCAGCAGAGATGACAGCGCCTTCACGTC
>NZ_DATGCW010000322.1:0-28653 GCF_035311605.1 Saliniramus sp. | reverse complement strand
GTGCAGCAGCACCAGATGGTCTATCAGGCCCTGCAGGGGCGTATGGGCGGTGTGCTGCATGCCCTTGCGCTGACCACCATCCCCGCAGATTGAACACCCATCCAACCCGGGTCCGGCGTCTTGAGCGCCGGAGCACAGGAGTTTCCCATGAGCGCGCACGAGACGATCGACAGCGAAGTCAAGACCAACGACGTGGTTCTGTTCATGAAGGGCACGCCGGATTTCCCGATGTGCGGCTTCTCCGGCCAGGTCGTCCAGATCCTGAACTATCTCGGCGTCGACTATAAGGGCATCAACGTCCTCGACGATGAGGGGATCCGCGGCGGCATCAAGGAATATTCCAGCTGGCCGACGATTCCGCAGCTCTATGTCAAGGGCGAGTTCGTCGGCAGCTGCGACATTGCCCGCGAGATGTTCCAGGCCGGTGAGTTGCAGCAATTCTTCACCGACAAGGGTATCGCGGTGAAGCAGGGCGCGTGATTCGCCTCTTGCTGGGTGCAGCGGGGTTGAGTGATGCCGGTACCGCACATGGACAGGCTGCCCCCGCGTCTTCCGCCCGCCGGTGAGGGCCAGCGGATCGGCCTGTTTGGTGGCAGTTTCAACCCGCCGCATGACGGCCATCGCCATGTGACGCTGATGGCGCTCAGGCGTCTTCAGCTCGACGCGGTCTGGTGGCTCGTCACGCCCGGCAATCCCCTCAAGGCCGGGCGCGAGATAGACCCTCTCTGCGAGCGCATGCAAGCCGCGAGCGCCTGCGCCGCCCATCCACGGATCGCCGTGAGCGATGTCGAGGCGCAGGCCGGGCTGCGCTATACCATCGACACCCTGCATTATCTGAAGCAACGCCGACCTGATCTCGCCTTCGTCTGGATCATGGGCGCGGACGGGCTGACCCATTTCCACCGCTGGCGCGACTGGCACGCCATCGCGCGCGCCATGCCGATCTGTGTCGTCGACCGCCCGGGACATTCTCGCGCCGCCACCGCTTCAATTGCGGGGCAGGTGCTTGCCCGCTATCGCCTGCCCGAAGAGGCGGCGCCGCGTCTTGCCGCGACACCTCCCCCCTCGTGGCTCTTTCTGCATGGCCCGCGCCTGCCGATCTCCTCGACGCAGATCCGTGCGCGACGCGATGCCGACGGCTGATCTCAGGCCAATACCCGCCCGAAGCCGAGCAGCCGCTGGATCCGCCCCAGCACATAGCTGTAGCGCTGCACCCGCGAGGGATAAGGCCCGCGATTGCCCTCGATCGTGGTCACGATCCCGTCCGCATGGCGCTCGACCAGCCCGATATGACCCTGCCAGCCATTGATCGCCCCGCGCCACCAGACGATGATATCGCCCGGGCGCGGCGGATCATCCGGCCCGGCCTCGAAGTCCCAGCCCTTGCGCCGGAACTGGTTGCGGATGTCGCGCGCGCCCAGCGAATATCTGAACGGCATCTCATGCCCGATCCGCGCCGCACCCTCGCGATAGCACCAGCTGACGAAGCCGGCGCACCAGCTCGCCCCCTCGCCGACGCGCCCGTCGAGATAGAGCTGCACATCCGGCCCGCGATTGTTGCCCCCGGCCTCACCGGCCCCGCGCGCCATCTCCGCCCGGGCGATGTCGAGCGCGGCGAGTCCGAAACGGCTACCCGGCCCGGCCTCCTCCCGGGCCTCGCCATCGCGCCGCCCCAGCGCCAGATCGAGCGCGAACCGCGTCAACGGCCCGACGATCCCGTCCACCGCCAGCGGCTCCCGGCGCGGATCGAGTGCCTGCGCCTGAAAGGCCCGTACCGCCCGGTCCATCACATTATCGAATTCGCTCTGCGGACAACTCAGATATTCCAATGCCATCAGATCCTCGCTGAGGCGCCGCACCGCCTCGCCCTTCGCCCCACGTCGCAACAGCATGATCTTCTCTCCTCTCCATGGGAATGCAGAGGGTTAAAATAGGAGTATTGTCTTAATATGCAATCAGTTTAGATAATTTTCTTAATACACCCCGAACAACCGCCCCAGAAATCCCGGCTCGGCCTGCTGTTGCGGCGGGACGCCGACGGAGGCGGGCGGGAGGCCGTCGAAGCCGCCTTCATGCGCGGCGATGCCGCCGGTCGTGCCGGGCGGAACCGGACCCTGCTGCACCATGGGGGGCGGGAAACCGCCGGGGCTGCGTGGAGCAAGCCAGCGATCGGCACCGGGTAGCGGCATCGGGTATTCGGCGGCGAGCGCGCGCCCCATGAAACGCGCCCAGATATCCAGGGGCAGATTGCCACCGGAGGCGCGTTTGGTGGAGCTGTTATCGTCATTGCCGATCCAGACACCTGTCACCAGAGCCGAGGTGTAGCCGACGAACCAGGCATCGCGGAACCCCTGGCTGGTGCCCGTCTTGCCGCCGGCCTGCCAATCGGGCAGTGCCGCGCGGCGTGCAGTTCCCGCGACCATGGTCTCGTGCAGCATGGCGTTCATCTTCCCCACCGTCTCGTCATTCATCACCCGCCCGGGACCGGCGCGGACCCGCTGGTAGAGCACTTCCCCGAACGCCGTTTCGACGCGCGTGATGACATGGGGGATCACCCCCGTACCCCCATTGGCGAAGGCCGCATAGGCGCCGGTGAGTTCGAGTGGCGTGACCTCCGAGGTCCCGAGCGCGATCGAGGCATTGGGCTGGAGCGCGGAACGGATGCCGAGCCTTTGTGCTGCGCTGATAACCGCGCGCACGCCCACTTCCATGCCCAGACTCACAGCAACCGTGTTGAGCGAGAGCGACAGCGCCTCGCGCAGGGTGACGGGCCCGCGGTAATCGCGCGAAAAGTTCTCCGGAGTCCAGTCACCGAGGCGGATCGGGCGGTCCTCGCGCACCGTGTCCGGTGTGAGCCCGCGCTCCATGGCCGCGAGGTAGACGAAGGGTTTGAACGCCGAGCCCGGCTGGCGTTGCGCAGCCACGGCGCGGTTGAACTGGCTTTGCGCATAATCCTTGCCGCCGACAAGCGCCTGGATAGCGCCATCAGGCCGCAGCGCGACGATGGCGCCCTGTTCCACACCATAACGCCCGCCCTGTTCACGCAATTCACCGATCAGCGACGCTTCCGCCGCCTCCTGCAGGCCGAGATCGATGGTGGTGTGGACGACCACGTCATCCTGGACCGCGCCGACGAAATCGTCGAGAACATCCATGACGTAATCGGCGGCGTAATTCGCAGTACCCGGACCGAGCGGACGGTTGAGCGCGGCCGGACGCGCCATGGCGTTCGCCATGCGATTCTCGTCGATGAAACCCTGACTCTCCATGGCGTTGAGCACGAGCGCGGCACGATCGCGCGCAGCCTGCGGGTCACGCGTGGGCGCAAGCCGCGACGGGGCCTGGACGAGACCGGCGAGCATCGCCGCTTCGGCCAGTGCCAGATCGGATGCCGGCTTGTCGAAATACCGCCGCGCCGCCGCCTCGACGCCATAGGCGCCGGCGCCGAAATAGACGCGGTTCATGTAGAGTTCGAGCAACTCGTCCTTGCTGTGACGCTGTTCCAGCCAGAGCGCGAGGATCGCCTCCTGGATCTTGCGCGAGGCGGTGCGCTCATGCGTCAGGAAGAGATTCTTGGCGAGTTGCTGCGTGATGGTCGAGCCGCCCTGTACCGTGGTGCCCGCCGTGACATTGGCGATGAGCGCGCGCCCGATCCCGACGGGATCAATGCCGAAATGGCTGTAGAAACGGCGGTCTTCGATCGCGATGAAGGCCTGGGGGACATGGGTCGGCAGATCATGGATCGCGACATTGCGCCCGCCGGTCTCCCCGCGATTGGCGATCAGGGTGCCGTCATTGGCCAGAATTTCGATATTGGGCGGGCGCTTGGGCACCGCAAGCCGATCGATCGGGGGCAATTGTGTCGCGTGATACGCGACGAGACCGGTCAGAGCGATTGCACCCCACAACGCGAGCACGATGCTGCCATAGACGATCCGCCCCAGAAACGAGCGACGCTTGCGCCCGCTGCGCCGGCGATTGCCGCGTGCATCGCGACTGCCCCGGCCGGTCGGCTTGCGAGACTTTCCGGATGCTGCCTTGCCCGATGTAGCCTTGCCCGACACAGCCTTGCGGGTCTTCCCGCGCGTACCGCTCCGCTTGTCCGCCTGTCTGGCCATAGCATCCTCGTGAACCGGGCCGCCGGCACGATCCTGCGGGCCGAGCCGCAGATCGGGTATGCCGGATTCGGGCGCGGGAAAATCGAGCACCGGCTCGCGCCGCTCCCGCTTGTCTTTCCTGCCCGTGAACATGCCCATAACCGCCGTCCCGCGAAGTTTCGTGCCTAAGGCCGTGTTACGCGCCTATGGCAATCTAAATGTGGCGGTTTAAGGAGCGATGAACGATGTTGCGGCGGCGTTTGCGATTGTGGGTGGCGGGGCTGCGGTATCGCGCATTGACTTCCGCTGGAGCCCGGTTTTGATGGCGGGAAAGAAATCTGCGGGAGGATCAAGAGCATGCCGAAAATCGTCGAAGCCTTTTCGCGTATCGGTGAAGAAAACGCCTTCGCCGTGCTCGCGCGCGCCACGCAATTGCAGGCGCAGGGGCGCGACGTGATCAATCTCGGCATCGGACAGCCCGATTTTGCCACGCCCGAGCATATCGTCGAGGCCGCAATCAAGGCGCTTCGCGACGGCCATCACGGCTACACGCCCGCCACCGGTATCCAGCCCCTGCGCGAGGCGATCTGCCGCGATATCGCGCGCCGCCTCGACGTTACGGTCTCGCCGGATGCGGTGATGGTCATGCCAGGCGGCAAGGTCACGATGTTCGCCGCCATCCTGATGTTCGGCGAGCCCGGCGCCGAGATTCTCTATCCCGACCCGGGCTTTCCGATCTACCGTTCGATGATCGAATTCACCGGCGCGACGCCGGTCCCGGTGCCCATCCGCGAGGAGAACGGCTTCGCCTTCTCGGCGCAGGAGACGCTCTCGCTGATCAATGAACGCACCCGCCTCGTGATCCTCAACTCCCCGGCCAACCCGACCGGCGGTGTCACGCCGAAAGCGGAGATCGACGCGCTCGTGGCCGGCCTCGCCGCGCATCCGGATGTCGCCATCCTCTCCGACGAGATCTATGGCAGCATGACCTATGACGGCGAGCCGCATGTCTCGCTGCTGTCCTATCCCGAGATCCGCGATCGGCTGATCTGGCTCGACGGTGCATCGAAGACCTATGCCATGACCGGCTGGCGACTGGGCTGGTCGGTCTGGCCGCCGGCATTTTACGAGGCGGCGCGCAAACTCGCGGTGAATTCATTCTCCTGCGTCAACGCCGCCACCCAACATGCCGGCATCGCCGCCCTGGACGGGCCGCAGGATTGCGTCGCGACGATGATGGCGGCCTTCGATGCCCGCCGCAAGCTCGTGGTCGAGGGGCTCAACGCCCTGCCCGGCATCAGCTGCCGCACCCCCAAGGGCGCGTTCTACGCCTTCCCCAATATCCGCGCGACCGGCTGGAAGGCGAAGCCTTTGGCTTCCGCCCTTCTGGAGAAAGCCGGTGTTGCCGTGATCGGCGGTCCGGATTTCGGCATCCACGGCGAAGGCTATCTGCGCCTCTCCTACGCCGCCTCACAGGACGCGATCAGCGCCGCGCTCGCACGGATGGGAGATTTTCTGGCAAGCGAGACGCCGCTGCAGGGGTGACGGGCTAGGGCAGCGATCGGGCGCGCGATCACATTACGCGTTTACCGCGACGGTCGCGCACCGGCAAATCCTGGAGATTCATTCCCGTAGCCGGTCACCGGCTGACGGGCAAATTGAAACGTCAAACCAACGATTTGGCACGTCTGGCCTGACAGGGTCGGGCCGAGCGCTCTAGATCCGGTCCTGAATGAACCTCTCACGCCGTGTCGGTATTACCACGGCTTCGTGCGTCACGCCTTCCGGTCCGTTGCCTTGAGCGCGCTTCGCTGCTGCTTCCCGCTCCTGCTTCGCGCGCGCGATCAGAATCCCCGCCGCAGCCCATTCCTGACGCGGTGGCATCGTGCTCGCCGCATGCTTCCTGATCTTTTTCGGACCTTGGGACTTGTTCGCCATTTTCGACCTCTTTCGCATCGTCATCCGTGTTCAAGCGACCGACATAGCGCCCGGAGCTGCCGCGAGCCAGTTCCTTCATTGCTTCGCCGAGCATCGTAAGCGAGCTGGAGGGGAAATCAATATTCTTGAACAGACGGAGCGCTTCCCGCCGATCAATAATAAAGTCATGGGAAGGATATCCGGTGACGAGCTTACGGATTGTCCACCTGTCGGCATTTTCACTGTATTCCGCCAACCTCAGCCCATACTGCATCGCAACGTCGATGTCGCGCCTGTCTTCGCCTAACACGTTCGGATCGAATTGGGCATAAACGGACGACATGACATTCGACGAAATTTGAGCGCTTATTTCCGATGCGACCTTGAAACTGACCAAGCCGCGACTTTTCCGAATGATTTGCAAAGCGATGTCTTCATATAGCTCAAATGTCGCATCGGACAGAGCATGGAATGCGGATTTCGCCACCAATCCCGACTTGCGATGGCCGAGCTCATTCGGCTTGAGAAGTTGCGCATCAAGAGAGTCAAGTTGCGAGAACGGTCCCATAAACAACCTGTTGGCACCAACACAGAGTAATGTGCCCGCACTATAACATTTTTCAGGCATATAGACGAAGAACTCGTCGTACTGATCCTGAAGAAAGCGTGATATCTTGTAGGCGGCGTTGGCGCTGCCGCCCGGGGTTTCAATAATGAGAAGTGCGCGATCACGTCGGCTTTCGAGCCTCAGAGACGACCCCAGAATTTCAGCAAAGCCGGTTTCATCAATATCACCATGATAAAATAGAATACCGCAATCGTATTCAGTGACGACGCAGTCATGCAATTGCTTTATGCTGAGCTCTTCCAACACCTGCCTGCACCCTCAAACCCATCCATTCTGTCGGTTTTTAAGGCAGCCAGTATTTTGACGCGATATAAAGTTGCTTCTAGAGCGCATTCCGACCTGACGGAGTCGGGCCGGGTGCTCCAAATCATTGTCCGGCGCAGCATTTCCCCCGCCAGCCAGTATCCAGCTGACGGCATGATGCGCTGATCAAAAAGCCAACTTGCTTTCACACCCCGCGATAGACCCATACCCGTGCCGGCGGAATATTGCGCCAGACGCGGGATGAGCCGGCCATGGTGAAACTGCCAGGACGCTTCGGAATGGGCGGTATCATCGCGTACGTGAACTGGATGAACGGCGCCTGCGGCTGCATCAGCGCCTGCGCGTGCCGCAGGAGCGCGGTGCGGTCGGCCATCGGGCGGGTAAACAACGGCAGGCTGGAAACGACGCCGCAGGCGGGCGTGTCGAGAATGCCGGCCAGTGTCTCGTCCAGGCCGTAGGCATCACCCTGAACGATGGTCGCACGGGGGAAGCGCCTGGTCAGCAGCTTGCAGAAATCCGGATTGAATTCGATCAGAACAAGGCGTTCCTGCTCGATCCCGCGATTGACCAGCGCATCCGTCACCGGCCCGGTGCCGGGGCCGAGCTCGATAACCGGCCCCTTGGCCGTGGGATCGACAAAGGAAGCCATGGTACGCGCCAGCGCCTTGCCCGAAGGCGCCACGGCACCGGTCAACAATGGCTTTTCGAGCCAGGACCGCAGGAAGCGCGCCTCGTCATCGAATTTCGAGCCGTCTGCGCGCGCCGCCTGAGACGACTTCTTCTGCAAGGAATTCAGCACGCGCCGCCTCTTCGTCGAAAGTATCTGCTCACCATAGACCAACACGGGTGGCGCCGGTCAAGTCCGCGCCGACCCGCTGATACCATCGAAGAATTCGCGGACGCGTGACAGAAAGCCGCTGCTTTCCGGGTGCGTGTCCTTCGAGCATTCCGCCTCGAACTCCTCGAGCAGTTCCCTTTGACGTTTAGTCAGGTTCTGCGGCGTTTCGATGACGACCTGAATATAAAGATCGCCGGTATCGCGGGAACGCAGAATCGGCATGCCCTTGCCGCGCAGACGGAATTGCTTGCCGGTCTGGGTGCCGGCGGGAATCTTCACTTTCGCATCCGAACCGTCGATGGTCGGCGTGGTGAATTCACCGCCCAGAGCCGCCGTCACCATCGAGATCGGCACGCGCGAGAACAGGTCCGCCCCCTCGCGCTGGAAGAAGGCATGAGGCTTGATCGAAAGGAAGATGTAGAGATCGCCTGCCGGGCCGCCACGCAGGCCGGCTTCGCCTTCGCCGGCGAGGCGGATACGGGTGCCGTCCTCGACGCCGGCGGGTATGTTCACCGTGAGCGTGCGCTCGCGCGTGACGCGCCCGGACCCGCCGCAGGAATCGCAGGGATCATCGATGACCTCGCCGCGCCCGTGGCAATTGGGGCAGGTGCGCTCAATGGTGAAGAAGCCCTGCTGGGCCCGAACGCGACCGACCCCGCCGCAGGTCGGGCAGCCGCGCGGCTTAGAACCCGGCTTGGCGCCGGTGCCGCTGCAGGCATCACAGGCCACGGAAGTGGGAATGGTGATGCTTTCTGTCTTGCCGTTGAAGGCGTCTTCCAGCGAAATTTCGAGATTGTAGCGCAGATCCGCGCCGCGTTCGCGCCCACCGCGTCCGCCACCGCGCCGACCGCGCGCCTCACCGAAGAAATTCTCAAAGATATCCGACATGAAGTCGGAGAAATCATTGCCGAAACCGGGGCCTCCCGGACCACCGGGCCCACCTTGGGCGAACGCCTCGTGGCCGAAGCGGTCATAGGCCGCGCGGCTCTGGGGGTCCGACAGGGCCTGATAGGCCTCGTTGAGCTCCTTGAATCGCAGTTCGGCTTCCGCGTCGCCAGGATTGCGATCGGGATGGTATTGCATCGCAAGCTTGCGAAAAGCGCTCTTCAGGGCCTTTTCGTCAGCCTCGCGTTCGACACCGAGGATTTCGTAGTAATCACGTTTCGACATGAGTTCCCGGGCGTTGCGCCCCCTCCCGGGCCGATCGCGCGGACAGGCGCCATCGCGACGGAGAAAGAACGAGGATCTTCAATCGTAAAAAAGGCGCGGATCCCGCGATCCGCGCCCTGTTGCGTCAAAGCGCGGCTCAGGCGCTCTTCTTCTTGTCGTCGTCTTCGTCGTCGACTTCCTGGAAGTCGGCATCGATGACGTCTTCGTCGGCCTTGTCCTTTGCCTCGCCGTCACCGGCCTCGGCGGCATCAGCGCCCTCACCTTCCTGCGAGGCCTGATACATGGCTTCACCGAGCTTCATCGAGGCCTGCATCAGGTCGTTGGTGCGGCTCTTGATGACCTCGAGATCCTCGCCGGCGAGCGCTTCCCTGAGGGCTTCGATCGCAGTGGTGATACCATCGCGCTCGCCCTCGCCGATCTTCTCGCCATATTCCGAGAGCGATTTCTCGGTCGAATGGATCAGGGCCTCGCCATTGTTGCGGGCCTCGACCAGTTCGCGACGCTTTTTATCATCCTCGGCATGCGATTCGGCATCCTTGACCATCGTCTCGATCTCGTCGTCGGTGAGACCGCCCGAAGCCTGGATGCGGATCGCGTGCTCCTTGCCGGTCGCCTTGTCCTTGGCCTGGACGTTGACGATACCGTTGGCGTCAATGTCGAAGGTGACCTCGATCTGTGGCACGCCGCGCGGTGCGGGCGGAATGCCGACGAGATCGAACTGGCCAAGCAGCTTGTTGTCGGCCGCCATCTCTCGCTCGCCCTGGAAGACCCGGATGGTGACCGCGTTCTGGTTGTCCTCTGCCGTCGAGAAGGTCTGGCTCTTCTTCGTCGGGATCGTGGTATTGCGATCGATCAGGCGGGTGAACACACCACCCAGCGTCTCGATACCCAGCGAGAGCGGTGTCACGTCGAGAAGCAGCACGTCCTTGACGTCACCCTGCAGCACGCCGGCCTGCACCGCAGCACCGATGGCGACGACCTCGTCAGGATTCACACCCTTGTGCGGCTCCTTGCCGAAGAAGGACTTAACCACTTCCTGGATCTTGGGCATGCGCGTCATGCCGCCGACCAGCACCACCTCATCGATCTCGGCTGCCGAGATGCCGGCATCCTTGAGCGCCTTCTGGCAGGGATCGATGGTGCGCTTGACCAGATCTTCCACGAGGCTCTCGAACTTGGCCCGAGAGAGCTTCATGGTCATGTGCTTGGGACCCGAAGCATCCGCCGTGATATAGGGCAGGTTCACTTCGGTCTGGCTGGTCGAGGACAACTCGATCTTGGCCTTTTCCGCCGCTTCCTTGAGACGCTGCAGGGCAAGCTTGTCCTTGCGCAGGTCAATGCCCTGCTCCTTCTTGAACTCGTCGGCGAGATATTCGACGAGGCGCATGTCGAAATCCTCACCGCCGAGGAAGGTGTCGCCGTTGGTCGACTTCACCTCGAACACGCCGTCGCCGATCTCGAGGATCGAGACGTCGAAGGTGCCGCCGCCCAGATCGTAGACGGCGATGGTGCCCGAGCCCTTCTTGTCGAGCCCGTAGGCGAGCGCGGCCGCCGTCGGCTCGTTGATGATGCGCAGGACCTCGAGGCCGGCGATCTTGCCGGCATCCTTGGTGGCCTGGCGCTGGGCGTCATTGAAATAGGCCGGGACGGTGATCACCGCCTGGGTGACCTCGGCGCCGAGATGCGCCTCCGCCGTCTCCTTCATCTTCTGCAGGGTGAAGGCGGAGATCTGGGACGGCGAATAGGACTTGCCGTCGGCCTCGACCCAGGCATCGCCGTTGTCGGCCTTGACGATTTTATACGGGACCAGATCCATGTCCTTCTTGGTCATGGGATCGGCGAAAGTGCGCCCGATCAGGCGCTTGATGGCGAAGAAGGTGCGCTCGGGGTTGGTGACCGCCTGGCGCTTGGCCGGCTGGCCGACGAGGCGCTCGCCTTCATCGGTGAAGGCGACGATGGAGGGCGTGGTACGCGCGCCTTCCGCATTCTCGATGACCTTCCCGGCGGAGCCGTCCATCACGGCGACGCAGGAATTGGTCGTACCAAGGTCGATACCGATAACTTTACCCATGGCGGGATCCCTCACTTTCAAGCAGACCGCCGGATCCCGAAGCGACCCGGCCCATGGCTGGCTTTTTGACACGTTGACTGATGTTCAGATGGGAAGGCGCGACCCGCTTCGCAAGAAGCGCCGACCACCTCCCCGGCTGCGCGGGATATAGGCGGGGCCGTCACCGCGTGCAAGGCCCCGGAAAAACGCGGCGAACAACGATGCCCGCCGCGCGTGCTTCGGCCCCGGAACCCGGCCTCACCGGGCCGGCAGGCGCTTACCCGGCGGCGACAGCATCGTTCCGCCGCGCGAGAAAATCAGGCAGGGCCGCCATCTGCGACAGGATCGCGACGGCACCCGCTTCACGCAGGGCTGTGGGCGCGTGATAGCCCCAGGCAACCCCCAGCGCAGTGACGCCGGCGGCGCGGCTCATCTGCATGTCGAAGGTCGAATCCCCCACCATCACCGCGGCATCCGCCGTTGTGCCGGTGGCGCTCATCGCCTGCAGGAGCATAGCCGGATGTGGCTTCGAGGGAGCATCATCGGCTGTCTGAACGCAGGCGAAGCGCCCGACGAAGCCATGGCGCTCGAGCATGTGATCGACCCCACGCCGGCTCTTGCCCGTGGCGATCGCGAGGATGATACCGGGCTCCGCCGCGAGCGTCTCGAGCACCGCACCGACTCCGGGATACAGCGGTTCGGCGAAGGCCGGATCATGCCGCAAATCCCGGAACGCCTGCTTGTAGCTCGCGACCAGCGCCGCCACCGGGGCGTCCTGCCCGACGAGGGTCGTGAAGGCCTCCGGAAGCGACAGGCCCACGATCGACAGAGCCCGCGCGCGATCGGGCACGGGCAGGCCGTGCGCCGTGAAGGTGCGTCTTTGCGCCTCGACGATCATGTTCTGGCTGTCGACGAGTGTGCCGTCGACATCGAAGACGACGAGCCGCCTCATCACATCTTGTCCATAGTCTTCTTTGCCATCCGGCCCTCTGCATCATCACGCCGAAGCGAGGCCCGAAAACGGGCCGCCGGATTTGAGACGGTCGCATATGACCACCTGCGCGCGCCCCCGGAAACCATCGAAGGATCCATCCACCACAAAGGTCGCTCCCGCATCATCCTCGTGCTTCAAGCCGGATCTGTGTTCCACCTACGCCATCCCGATCGCCTGCCGAAAGCGCGCGCGCAGGTGATGCCCGTCACGCGTCGGCATCACACGGGGGTTCTCGCCCGAACGTATCGCACAGACAGCGAGCACCGGGCCGGGCGCCTCGCGCAGCAGGCGACGCGGCGCCTCGAAGCCGCCGGTTGCATCGCAATGCGCAGCCTCGTTGAAGCCGGCGGCACGGGCCATCGCGACGAGATCGACCCCGTGCGCCGTATGGCTCGCCTGGCCGCCGGTCTCGCCATAGGCCCGGTTGTCGAGGACTGCAATGGCGAGATTGTCGGGGCGGGCGACGCCGATCGTCGCGAGCGCACCGAGCGCCATCAGCATCTCGCCGTCACCGGTCACCACGAGCAACCGCGCCCGGGGGCGCGCCAGGGCGAGGCCGAGCCCGATGGTCGCCGCCGAGCCCATCGCACCCCACAGATAGAAATTGCGCGGATCATCACCCGCCGCCGCGACATCATAGGTGGGCGAGCCGAGCCCGGTCACGACGAGAAGATCATCATTGCGATCGCGCAACAGCTCCGCGACCAGCTCGCGCCTCTCGAAAGCGTCCCGCCCTGAATTCAACGCCGTCATAGCGCTTCTCCCATCATTTCCCGAACACTGCACAATCAGAAAATCTTCGCACCAATGAGCCGCTGCGACAAAAGCACTGCCATCGCGGTGCCGCCCTCGAACGCCATGTGCAGAGCGTATCTGACGACCGCGCGCACATCCGCCTGATCATCCACGCGCTGTACCACCAGTCCGCCCGCTTCCAGCGTGGTCGACGTCGCCTGGCCCATCGGCACTTGCCAGGGATTGAACTCGCCCCATTCACCCCGCATGGTCACGATCGTGACGATGGGAAAGCCGCAATTGCGCACCAGCGAGAAGGTGTTGAGGCAATTGCCGACACCGCTCGACTGCATCAGGAGCACACCGCGCGCACCGGCGAGATCGGCACCGGCGATCACGCCGATCCCCTCCTCTTCGGTGGTGAGCACGATCGGCGTGATCGCCGGATCCTCGTGACAGCGCGTGATCACATGGCTGTGGCCGGCATCGGGCACATACGCCACCTGGCTGACCCGCGCTGCGACGAGTTCCTCGTAAATGGCTTCGCGCCAGTCTTCCACACGGGTCTCGCTCATCGGCTCCTCGTTTCCCTGATCAGAATCATGTTACCGCGCCCAATCCGGCACGCTCCCGGGCCTATCGATCACGACATGACCGCCGAGCGCCGGCGGCATTTCGAGGCGTGCGCCCTCCCGGATCGCGGCGTGACCGGACGCAACCCGCTTCGCGCCGCCGGCCTCGAAATGCTGCACACTCGCGCCCGGCTCCGCACTGCCGAGCGCATAGGCCGCGATGCAGGGGCGCGCCATGGTGGATATGCCGTAGGGCGTCGCGTCATCGGTGAAGACGAGCGTGCCGCGATCGAGTGGCAGAACCAGCCGGGCATGATCCCGCCGGACGGGAACGCGCCCGAGAAATCGCCCGAAGCGCGCGGCTGCCTCCGGCGGATCATCCACCAGAAGGAGCGCGGCTTCCAGCGAGACGATCCGGTTGGGATGGGCCGTCCAGCGCGCCTGCCAGACGATATCGGGCGTGTGATGGGTGAGCACCTGGATACGCCCCTCGGGCATCGCATCGGGGGACACCCGCACCACTGAAAACCGCCCCTCGGCCTCGCCACCATCAGGAAGCGCGATGGCGCGGGTGAGTTGCACGGCCTCGTCAGGCGCAAATCCCGCATCTTCGAGATGCGCGCGCGTCGCCTTCGCGTCAGCGACGCTCATCGCGAGCAGATGCACCCCCGTGTAACGCGCGATCGCGGCTTCGAGCCGGCTTGCGAGCGGGGTGTCGGCACAGCGGGTGAGAAATTCGAGATAGCCGCTTTCCAGCATGGCACAGCGATTGCCGGTACCGGCCGGCACGAAGCCCTGCGGGGTGCGGTTGCACTGCTCGGTGAAGGGGGTCAGCACGAATCCGAGCGCCTCGAGCGCTGCGCTCGCCGCCTCCATATCCGGCACGAAATGGGCGAGATGGTCGAAGAAGACCTCATTCTCGCCGGGAATCTGTCGAAACGACACCATGCGCGCAACCTACGTCGCGCGCCTCGGCGCGGGCAAGCGGCGTCTGTGGGGACAATCGCGCGAATGCATTTGCATGATCGCGCAGCGATGCAGCGAACCCTGGCGCGATAGCGCAGGGAACCGAACCCTTCAGCCCCCGTTCGTCTCGTAGCAAGCATGCAGCATGCAGCTCATGACAGCAAACAGGGACAAATCAGAATGAAACGCCTCGCCGCTCTCCTCGCGGGCACGGCCATGCCGCTCGCGCTCTTTGCCGCACCGGATCTCACCAGCCGCGCCGCCGCACAGGCATCCTCGCCATCTATCGCGGTGATGCTCGAAGAGGCCGGCCTCGACGCGCAGACGCTTGAGCGCCTTGAAAGCACTCTCGCCGAAACGCAGTGGGAGGCGCGCGCCTTGCGTGAGCGCGCCGATGACCTTGCCGATCGCGCAGCGACGAGCACGGCGCAGGCCGATGATGCGCGCGCCGCGTTCGAGGCGCTCGCTGACGAACCCGATGCCGATCCGGAGGCGGTCTCGGTCGCACAAGCCGATGCCGAGGATGCCGCAGCGCAGGCCGATGAGGACGCGCAATCCGCCTCACAGGCCCGCGAAGCCGCCGACGCCGCCGAAGCGGAAATCGGCGCGATCCGCGAACGCCTCGAGACGACCCGGCGCAAGGTGCAGGATATCCGTGACCGGGCAGCGGGGGCCGAAGCCGAGCGCGCCGCTGCAGAGGCCGCAGAGCGTGAAGCAGAAGCCGCAGCGACTGAGGCAGGAGAAACCGAAGCGGCAGCAGAGGCAGAACGCGAGGCTACAGCTGGATCGACGGCATTCGCCGAGACAGAAACAGAGGCCGAGGCCAGGCGCAAGGCTGAAGCTGAGCGTGAAGCACAGGCAGAACGTGAAGCGCAAGCCGAAGCCGAAGCCGAAGCCGACGCGGAAGTCGACGCGGAAGTCGACGCCAAGGTCGAAAGTGAAGCCGGGCTTGCAGCCGAAGCCGAAGCGCAGCAGGAAGCCGAAGCGGTGACCGAAGCGGACGCTGAATCCGAGCGTCAAATCCGTGGTGAGACGGCAACTGCGACCGGGTCGGAAAACGAAGGCAGTGAACCCCGTACCGAAAGCGATGCGGCAGAGGCGACACGCGAATCCGCTCCCCCGGAAGAGAGGGCAGAAGAGCCGCAGGATTTCGCAGATGTTCGCGAAGGCCGGCGCGAGCGCACCGAGGACGGCGTGACGATCACGGAGGAATCGGGCGCGCGCACAATCCTCCAGCAGGGTAACGAGATCATCCTCCGGCAGGCGGAGGACGAGCGCGTGCGTCGAACCTATTCCAATGTCCGCCGCGAACGAAGGGGCGAACAGGACGTTCTGATCGCCCCGCGCGAAGGCAATGTCGAAATTATCACCATTCTCGACACCGACGGCAATCTCCTGCGCCGGATACGCCGCGAGCCCGATGGCACGGAAACGGTGCTGATCGACAATATCCGCCAGGTCCACACAGATCGCGAGCGGCGCGGCGATCGCCGTGACGACAGGCGCGAAGACACGCGCTTCGGCTATGAGGGCAGCGCCTTCTCGTTCCGCATCGAGATTGCCCCGCCCGTCGTGGATATCCCGCGCAACCGCTACATCGTCGATTACGGCGATGTCCGCGAAGATGATCTCGAAGACATCTTCAGCGCACCGCCCGTTTCCGAGATCCGGGAAAGCTATACGCTGGATGAGGTGCGATACAATCCGAATCTGCGCGACTACATGGCCCGGGTCGATCTCGACACGGTGACCTTCGATTCGGGCTCCTGGAGGCTGAACCGCCCACAGATCAATCAGCTCCAGCGCGTCGCCGATGCGATGAACGACGTCATTGATCGCAGCCCCGACGAGATCTTCCTGATCGAGGGCCATACCGATGCGGTGGGCCGGGCCATCGACAATCTGTCGCTATCGGATCGTCGCGCTGAGAGCGTCGCCTCTATCCTCAGCCAGTTCTACGATGTCCCGCCGGAGAATCTGGTCACGCAGGGATACGGCGAAGAATATCTCAAGATCGACACGCAGGCAGGCGAGCGCGGCAACCGGCGCGTCACCATCCGCCGCATCACCCCGCTGATCGCGCAGGGCCCGCGCGGCTGACGATCGACGGGGCGGCGCGGCGCATCACGCCCGCTGCCCCGTGATCCGGTTCAGGCTTCGGCTTCCACCATCTCCGGGAACGGGATGATCGTCGATTTGACGGTGCTCATGGCCATCGCATCGCTCACCGCCCGGTCGAGCCCGGCATCGTCGAGCGGATAGAGCGTCTGCATATCGAGCCATGGATAGCGATCGGCGGCGTGGTGGAGCATCTTCACGCCGAGCGCGAGATCGTTCTCGGTAAAGGCCCAGGAGCCCATTATGGTGATGTCCTTCGCCACGAAGCGGTGCCAGTTCGTCATGATCGAGCCGGCATCGGTGAACTGACCCATCTCGATGAAGAAGCCGGAATCGCGCAGGAATTCGATCCCCTCCGGCCCGGCACTCGGGTGGCCCGTGCAATCCATCACCAGATCCGCACCGTAGCCGCCGCAGAGTTCGCGCACATGCGCGATGCGCTCCTGCTGGTCGGTCATCTGCGTGATATCCACCGTGGCCACCGCGCCGAAGCGGCGGGCGAGTTCGAGGCGGGGCCGTTCCGGCGCGCCGACACAGATCACCTTGCCGGCCCCCATCTCCTGGGCTGCGGCGATGGCCAGAATCCCGATCGGCCCCGAGCCCTGGATCACGACCGTATCGCCCCATTTGAAACCGCCCATACGCTGGGCGCGGGCAAAACCGCGAATGGTCGAGGTGATCGGTTCCGACAGGGCTCCGAGCCGCAGCGACATGGCGTCGGGCAGCTTGTAGATCTTGGTGCCCGGCAGCATCCCGAGATCCACATAGATATATTCCGCCCAGCCGCCCCACAGATGCGGCGCCTTGTCGAATCCGAGATAGCGCCCGTAATAGACCGGTGTCTGGCAGCGATTGGAATGTTCGGGATAGTGCTTGCAATAATAGCAGTCGCCACAGGGCATGAAGGGCGGGATCATGATCTTCGAGCCCTCGCTGATCGGCTGATCCATCCAGTCCGTCTTCAGATCGGGACCGATCTTCACCACCACGCCGGAAATCTCGTGGCCGAGCGTGAACGGCCAGGGCAGCGGCTTGGGCCAATGACCCTTGAGAATATGCAGATCCGTGCCGCAGACGCCGCAGGCGGCGACCTTGATCAAAGCCCCTTTGCGACCGACCTCCGGCCAGGGCACTTCCCGGATCTGCGCCTTCGCGCCGGGGCCATCGAAGGTGGAAACGCGGATTGTCGATTGTTCTTGCGCCATGGTCAGGCTCCTCCCTCGCGGGCAGGAGACCGGCCCGCGAGATCAGGCTAACCGCACTTGCCGCTACGGCAATCAGGAAGCGCAGCCAAGCCGGATTTGCGCGGACCCGCAACACCTGCAGCATCGCGCCCGGTCGGATCCGGGCGCGCGCACCGATGACCACGCTTACGGCCATGCGCACCTTCATAGCCGCGGATCCACCGGCTCGCTCTCCAGCGCGAGCACGCCGAACGCGCAGGCATGGACCTTCCGCAGGGAACGGCGCGCCACGAAACGCTCCAGCCCCTCAAGCCCGAGCCGGAATTCGCGCGCCGCCAGCGCGCTCTTGCGCCCGAGCGCGCGTTCACGCAGGCGGGTGAGATTCTCCGGCAGATCGTAATCCGGCCCGTAGACGAGGCGCAGATAGTCGCGTCCGCGCACCTTCATGGCCGGCTGCAGGAGCCCCTTGCCGTCATGCACGACGAAAGCATCGGGCTTGATCACGAGACCCTCCCCGCCCTCCGCCGTATGCCGCTCCCACCAGCCGGTCACTGCCTCCCGGTCAGCGGCGGAGGCGGGATCGATCACCTGCCAGCCGGTCTCGCGCAGGATCGGCTCTTTGCCGCAAAGCCGCGCCAGCAGATCCATATGCCAGTGATGCGGCTGCGTGGTGAGGAGGCGCCCCTCCACTGCGAGCAGGTGGAACGGGGCGATCTGCCAGGCATCGATCGAACCGGCCTGCCAGCAATACCCTTCGAGCGTATGTGCCATGGCCTGTGCGTTGTCGCTTTGGATGCCGGCGCGCGCCCGCAATGCGCGCAGGTCCTCCGGGTCACCAGCATCGGCAATCGCAGCGATCAGCGCCTGCGCCGAGGCCTGTGCGGCGATGCCGGCGGGGCGATATTGCCGGCGCAGCAGATCCTGCGCCTTGCCCGACCAGGGCATGATCTCGGCATCGAGGAGCAGCCAGTCCGTCGCGAGTTCATCCCACAACCGCGCCCCGGTGACGGCCGCCCCGATCCGCGCGATCACCCGATCCGCACGATCACCTGCGCCTCCAGCGCCGCATCGGTGAAGAAGGCGCGCCCGGTTCGCGTATAGATGGTCCCCGCCTTGCCGTCGCGCACGCCGAAGCGCTTCGCTGCGCAGGCCGCATCGCGCGCCACCACGATCAGCGCGCGCGAACCCATATGCTTTTCCTCGACGATCACCGGCCCTCCGCCACGGCGCGCATACCAGGCGAGCGCCTGATCGGGATGCTCCAGATACGGCCCCTCAGAGGCGGTGGGCGGGGCAGCCATGGTAGGTGGCAGATGGATCAGCCAGCGCGGGTCAATGCCGAAACGGCTCATGATCTCAAGGGCTGCGAGCGCATTTTCCTGCGGGATCGTGATACTACCGCCTAGGCGCGTGACAATCCGCAATTTGCGGGCAAAGTCGTCGAAATAGAGGATATCGTCGCGCTCGGGCAGCGCTGGCCCCGCTGCTGCACCCTCACCTGCGGCACCCTCGCCCGCTGCGCCGTCACCAGCCTTACTCTCCCCCGCTGCACCCTCGCGGAAAGGGCGCAACGGCGGCGCATATTCACGCGCGGCGGGGACCGACAGGATTTCGTGCTCGGGCCAGCGCAACGCCGTCAGCGCGCCGCCGAAGACGCAGCCCGTATCAATGCACAAAGTGTTGTTGCGCCATTGCGCCTCGGCGACGGGCGTATGGCCGTAGACGACCTCTGCTGCGCCGCGATAATTGCGCACCCAGTCGAGACGCACCGGCAGGCCGGCCTCGTCCACCGCGCCATTGGTCTCGCCGAACATGGCGAAGCTGCGTAACGCCGACGAGCCGCGACCGTGCATCTCCTCCTTCAAACCCGCATGCGCGACCACCAGGCTGCCATCGGCGAGCCAGGCATGCGACAGCAGCCCCTCGATGAAATCGGCCACGCGCGTACGGAAATCCGGCGAGCAGGATTCGAGCTCCGCCACCGTGCGATCGAGCCCGTGATCGAGCTTGACCTTGCGTCCGCGCAGCCATTTCGACAGCTTGAAGTCGTGGTTGCCGATGACGCATCGCGCCTGCCCCTCGGCGCACATCCCCATCACCAGCCGCAGGCAATCGCGATTGGCCGGGCCGCGATCGGTGAGATCGCCGACGAAGAATGCTCGGCGCCCCTTTGGATGGCGCGCATGCAGGAGCCCCTCGCCGGACGCGTATGGCGCACGCTCATAGCCGAGCGCCTCGAGCAAGGCGGTGAGTTCGTCGTAGCAGCCATGCACATCGCCGATAATGTCGAACGGGCCGTGATCATGACGCTGGTCGGTCCAGAGCGGCACGCGCGTGATCGCGACCGCATCCACCTCCTCCGGCGTGCGCATCACGGTGATGTGGCGAAACCCCTCCTTGCCGAGGTGGCGCAGATCCCGCCGCAGCGCCTTGGCATGGTTATGCGGCACATGCGCGCCGAAATCGCGCCCCGCCCGCGTCTCATTGCGCGCCGCGCAGATGCGCGGATCGATGTCGAAGACGAAGGGCACCGGCAGGGCATGATGGCGCCGCGCCAGCGCGTGGAGCCGCGCCCGGTCGGCGCGCTGCACGGATGTGGCGTCGATCACCGTGAGACGCCGCCGCTTCAGCCGCCGCTCCGCGATTGCTTCGAGCACGGCGAAAGCGTCTTCGGTGGCGGATTGATCGATCTCGTCATCGGCCACGAGCGCGCGGCAGCGGTCGGAAGAGACTACCTCCGTCTCACAAAAATGCCGGCGCGCGAATTGCGTCTTGCCTGCTCCCGTCGGGCCGACCAGCAGGACCAGGGCGAAATCGGGGATGGTGACCTTCATGCGCCCGCCTCCCGGGTGAAGAGCGCGCATTGCGAGGGTGCGCCGTGGACCGGATCCGCCTCACCAATGGGCCGGATCTCGAAACCGTAACCATGAGCACCCGCGACCCGACCGGCCCAGGCGCCGAATTCCGCCGCGTTCCATTCGAAGCGGTGGTCGTGATGGCGCAGATCGCCGGGATCGAGGCCGGCAAATGCCGCATTATGGGCGCGGTTCGGCGTCGTCACCACGACGATACCGGGGCGCGCATCACCGAACAGGGCGGCTTCGAGCGCGGGCAGTCGCGCGGGTTCGATATGCTCGATCACCTCCACCAGGGCGGCGGCATCGAAGCCGCGCCAGCGCCGGTCAGCATAGGTGAGGCTGCCCGGCTGCAACTGCACCCGCCGACGCAAGGCCTCTCCCGCCCCGTCCAGATCGAGCCGCGCATGCGCTGTCTCCAGCAGGCGCAGAGCGGGATCGACCCCGAGAATCCGCTTGATTGCCGGCGCGGCCAGAAGGCGCCGGATCAGCCGCCCCTCGCCGCAGCCGAGATCGAGCACGCTGCGCGCGCCCGCCTGCGCGATGATGCCGGCGACCATGTCGAGACGCGCATCATGAAGGCGCCTTCCTTGCGGGCGCAGCCCTGCCGCCACCGTTTCGCCCTGCACTGAATCCGCCTGCAAAGCCGCCTCGGCATCGATCCGTGCCCGCGCCGTATCCACCAGATCACGGCGATGCTTGAGCGCGCGGCGCATGATCAGATCGCGCTCCGGATGCGCGGCCAGCCACGGACCGGCACGCGCCAGCAGCTTGTCGATCTCGGTATCGTCCACCCAGTAATGCTTGGCATCGTCGAGGACCGGGACCAGCACGGCGAGTTGCCCGAGAACATCACAAAGCCGCGCCGTGATGCCGAGGCGCAGATCGAACACCGCGCGCAATCCCGTCTCGCCCAGCGCAAGCGCCTCCACCGCGTAACCAAGCGGCGCGAAGATCCGCGTGACCAGATCGGCATCGCCATGCACCGCAAGCGACACGACCCGGATCTCGAAGGGCAGCGCGCGCACGGCGAGTTCGGGCCGCTCCCGCGAGCGCCCGGAAAGCGCCTGGCCGATGCCCCGCCCCAGCGCCACGCTCAGCAGCGAATTCGCGGCATAGGGCCGGTCGTTGACGTATTGCGCCAGAAGCCCTTCGCCGCTGCCGCCCCGCGCCCCGGAACCCGGCCCCGCCTTTCCGCGCACCAGCGCCACGGGATCGACGGCGTGATGCATGACGGCACGGGTTTGCGCGTCGTCCCTCTCCGCGAAGAAGACCGTCAGCGCGCCCGTGCCGACATCACGCACATGGACGCGATCGGGATGCTTGTGCAGCAAATGTCCGAGATCACGGGCGCTGTAATCGCTCCCCGGAGGCGCCCGCAATGTGACTTCGACCTGCATGATATTCACGAAATGTTCACACCGCACATTGATACACGCCGAATAGCCCCATGACAACAAAGGTTGCAAAAATTAAATAAAAACCACTTTTGATTTCTCTGGCCCGCCGACCGGCTTCACTGCTCTTCGCCACCCGCGAGATAGGACAGGCCGAGATAGATCACCATCAGCGCGCAGTAGATCAGCCCCATCAGCAAGTTGATCGCGACGGCTGCAGGCACGAAAGCGGCGAGCACGAGGTGACTCATCACGGCCAGCAACCAGAGCACGCCACCCCAGCTCGTCGTCAGCCAGAGCCCGATCGCCGCGATCAGATCGATGACCGCGAAGTAGACGATCGTGGTCTGCACCCCGGGCGGCCGATCCTCGAAGGCGGGGACGGCCTCGCCGGCGCCGAGGATCGCCGCCCAGTAGCTCAACCCGCGCGCGATCCAGAGCAAGGCGATCATGCGCATGAACCAGATCAGAACCCGGCTCCAGGTCAGGCGCGGACGCGATTGCGGCTGGCTGCGCAGGGCCGCATCGCTGCGCTCATCACGCGGATGGGGTGACGGCCTGATGGCGGCGCGGCGGCGCAGGAAGCCGATCACACGCCGAGCTCCGCAGTGACCAGCGGCGCGAAATAGGCCGCCACCGCTTCATCGGAGACGTCACCCAGCTTCGCCGGCTCCCATTGCGGCTTCTGATCCTTGTCGACCAGCACCGCGCGCACGCCCTCGTAGAAATCCGTGCCGTCGAGAATGCGCGACACGATCCGGAACTCCATCCGCATCGCCTCACGGAAATCGATCGTCGCCCCGATGCGCATCTGCTCGAAGGCAATGCGCAGGGATGTCGGCGATTTCGCCTTGATCGTCTTCGCGATCTGGCGGGCGGCCTCGCTGCCCTCGAATTCGAGATCCGCGATGATCTCGGCCACCGAACCCTCATCGAAGACCCGGTCGATCATGGCGCGCTGGGCGTCTAGCGGGGGCGGGCCCGGGTCGCGGGCATGATCGGCGAGCACCGCATCGGGCGCCTCGCCGGCCTGCAGCCTGTCGCGAATCGCGTCGAAGGCCTCCGAGGGGACGGCATGGGTGGCAAGGCCTAGTGCCAGCGCATCCGCGCATTTCAGCCGCGCACCGGTCAGGGCGAGATAGAGCCCCGCGCGCCCGGGCAGACGCGGCAGCGCATAGCTTGCGCCGACATCGGGAAAGAAGCCGATCCCGACCTCTGGCATGGCGAAGAGGTAGCGCTCGCCGGCCACACGATGCGAACCGTGCAGCGAAATCCCGACGCCACCACCCATGCAGATCCCGTCGATCAGCGCGACATAGGGTTTGGGATAATCGGCGATCAGCGCATTGAGTTCGTATTCCTCGCGCCAGAAGGCAAGCGCCTCTTCCGGGCGCCCCGCCCGTCCCGCTTCGACCAGACGGCGGATGTCGCCGCCGGCACAAAACGCCTTCTCGCCGGCGCCCTGAACGATCACGCAGCTGATCTGCGGATCATCCGCCCAGGCGTCGAGTGCCGCGCGCATGGCCCGCACCATGGCCAGTGTCAGGGCGTTGAGGGCCTGTGGCCGGTCGAGGGTGATCAGGCCGGCATGCCCCGCGCGCGCGCAGATCACCTCGGCCTGCGGCTTTGCCGGGGACGAATCGGTTTCGGAATTTGCCTGTGCCATCAAACGGCTCCGCTCGCTCCTCACGGGAAGTTCCCGCTGACCGGGCCGGCGGCGACTGCACCCGCCGGCATGAATGGATCGACAGTTAGACGCGTGTCCCCGGCGCGGTCAACCATGGGCAAAAAGGCCGCAGCGATACGAAGATGTCCCCATTCTTGGAATGATTCCGAAATGCTATAGATTGCCTCACAGCCGCATCCCCCGGACCACCAGCGGCGCGGAGAAGTCCATGTCCTCCACCCCGACACCCTTCCAGCCGCGCAGTGCCCATCTGCGCGAAGTCGATCGCCCCGGCGAATCCGCCCCGGTGGCGCGCGCAAATCCGCTGGATCTGCGCCACAGGCCGCGGCGCAACCGCAAGAGCGAATGGACGCGCCGCATGGTGCGCGAGAATCATCTCGACGTCGCCGATCTGATCTGGCCGCTCTTCGTCACCGAGGGCTCCGGCGAGCGCATGGCGATCCCCTCAATGCCCGGCGTCGAGCGGCTTTCGATCGATATCGCCGTGCGTGAGGCCGAGCGGGCGGCGCAGCTGGGAATCCCGGCAATCGCGCTCTTTCCCAACACGCCCGCCGCGTTGCGCGACGAGACCGGCTCGGAAGCGCTCAACGGCGATAATCTGGTCTGCCGCGCCTGCCGGGCGATCAGTGCGGCGGTGCCCGAGATCGGCATCGTCACGGATGTCGCGCTCGACCCCTATACCAGCCACGGCCATGACGGCCTGCTCGAAGACGGGCGGATCGTCAATGACGAGACCGTGGCGGCACTCGCCCGCCAGGCGGTGGTGCAGGCGCAGAGCGGCGCCGATGTGATCGCCCCCTCCGACATGATGGACGGACGCGTTGCCGCCATCCGCGCCGCGCTCGATGCGGCGGGCTATGCGGATGTGCAGATCATGTCCTATGCCGCGAAATTCGCCTCCGCCTTCTATGGCCCGTTCCGGGATGCCATAGGCACCAGCACGATGCTGGTGGGTGATAAACGCACCTATCAGATGGATCCGGCCAATAGCCGCGAGGCCCTGCGCGAGGTCGCCCTCGATCTCGACGAGGGCGCAGACATGGTCATGATCAAGCCCGGCATGCCCTATCTCGACATCATCCATGCGGTGAAGCGTGAATTCGGGATTCCGACCTTCGCCTATCAGGTCTCCGGCGAATACGCCATGATCCAGGCTGCTGCCGCCAATGGCTGGCTTGATGGCGAGCGGGCGATGATGGAGAGCCTGATGGCCTTCAAGCGCGCCGGGGCCGACGGGGTGCTCAGCTATTTCGCGCCGCGCGTGGCCGAAAAGCTGCTCGCGGAACGCAAGGCGGGCGGCGCCTGAGAGCACCGCCCGGCAACTCAATCCGATATGGGGAAAAACCGCGCCGGGATGCTCAGCCGCGTGCGCCGGAGAAGAGTTCGTGCTCGCGATGGACGAGCGGGCGATCATTGCTGCGCCCGGTCTTGCGGCGGGTCAGGAAGCGCGGGCGGCGCTCGCGCAGGAGCCCGTGGCGGCGGCGCTGGCGCGAGCGCCCGAGCTGCACGGCACCGACCTGCGGATACGGCTCCAGCAGCGAGCCATCTTCGTTGTGGAGCATCAGCGCGAGACCGGAATCGGCCCCCATGCGCCGCCAGATCGCGACGACTTCGTCTTCATGGAACTGGCCGAGGCTGCAGGCCACCTCGTCGCGCGCATCGATGGCGAGGATGTCGAAGAGCGGGATCTCGGCCCCCTCCGCCGTCGCGAGGCTCAGTGCGAGGCCGCGAAGCGGCGCGGCACCGGTGAAGGTAGAACCCTCGACCAGATGCGCTGCGATCCGCTCCAGCGCTTCCGGCGTGGCCGCTCCGTCCTGATCGTTCGTGTGCTTGTGCTCTAAACGATTCATCTGTCGACGCCCTTGACTGTCTGCCGCCGCCGCTATGCTTGCGGCTTGTACGGCGCGTTGTCTGTCAGGAGCGAGACTAGGTGCGAGAAGAGTCGATCCTCTTAATTGCTTCGGTTAAAATTGTGTTTGATTGCGCATAACCGAAGCCATGCTGAACGAATTCTTGCAATGATCCTATAATCCACCGGATCATCTTTAACAGCTGATGAAGGTGATCCGGCGGATCGTCATGCGGGTCGCCCGGCGAGACGCGCCAAGATCTTTTCACGACCGATCAGGTGCAGGAGCGGGCCGAGTTCGGGGCCGTGATCGCGCCCGGTCAAAGCGAGGCGCAGCGGCATGAACAGGGCGCGGCCCCTGGCACCGGTCTCCTGCTTGAGCGCCTTCGTCCAGGCCGACCAGGTCTCGCCATCGGGCGCGCCCTCGGGCAGCAGCCGCGCGGCGATCTCGCAGAAGCCGGCATCCGCGATCACGGGCGTGACCGGGCCAGCCACCACCGGCCACCACTCGGCCACCTCCGGCAGACGCGTCAAATTCTTGCGCACCGCCTCCCAGAACGCCGCACCACCGCCGATGCCGAGCGCTTCGAGGCGCGGGCGCGCCGTCTCGTAGGGCATCTCGTGGACGATGCGCGCATTGAGATTCTCGAGTTCGTGCTCGTCGAATTTTGCCGGGGCGCGGGAGATACCGGAATAATCGAGCAATCCAGCCAGCGCATCGAGATCAGCCACCGGGCGCACCGCCTCGGAAGTGCCGACCAGCACCGCGAGCGCCGCGACCGCCATCGGTTCGTAGCCGGCTTCGCGCAGAGCCGAGAGCGAGAGATGCCCCAGACGCTTCGACAGACCCTCCCCCGAGGCGGTGGTGAGCAGGTTGTGATGGCCGAAACGCGGCACATTGGCGCCAAGCAATTCGAAGAGCTGGACTTGCACGGCCGTGTTCGTGACGTGATCCTCGCCACGAATCACATGGGTGACGCCGAGATCCGCATCATCAGCCACCGATGGCAGGGTGTAGAGATAGGTCCCGTCGGCGCGGATCAGCACCGGATCAGACAGCGAGGCACAATCGACGCGGCTCTCGCCGCGCACCAGATCGTCCCAGACGACCACGCGCGCATCAAGCTTGAAGCGCCAATGCGGCTTGCGGCCCTCGGCCTCCAGCGCCGCGCGCGCCGCATCGTCGAGATCGAGCGCGGCGCGATCATAGACCGGCGGCAGCCCGCGCGCGAGCTGGCGCTTGCGCTTGAATTCGAGCTCGTCGGGCGTCTCGTAGCAGGGATAGAGCCGCCCCATCGCGCGCAGCTTGTCGGCAACCGAGTCGTAAAGGGAAAATCGCTCCGATTGCCGAACGGTGATATCCGGCACGATCCCGAGCCAGGCGAGATCGGCGCTGATCGCCTGCGCATATTCCACACGCGAGCGCTCGCGATCAGTATCGTCGAAACGCAGAATGAAGCTCCCGCCGTGGCGGCGGGCATGCAGCGCGTTCATCAGGGCGGTGCGGGCATTGCCGATATGGATCAGCCCCGTCGGCGAGGGGGCGAAGCGGAGTTTGGGAGCGGTTGCGGACATGCGATCTGGCCTGGCGGTTGCGCTTGTGGGTGTGTGCCGGCGCGCACCGAAGCAGCGCGCGCCTTCTCTCTACGCGACTTTTGCCGTTTACGCGATTTTTGCGGCAACCCCTAATCCGAAGCGAGGATTTTCTGGTAGAAAGTCACGGAAACCCACGGCCCCGGAGGCGACCCTGCGTATCATGTTCACCGCCCTCATCATCCTCGCCCTTCTCGCGGGCGGATTTGCCTTCATGCTCTGGCGCGGCGCGGAGCCTGGCGGCATTGACGATGCCTATGCCCGGATTTTCGGTCCGCCGGATCTCGGCAGCGTCGATTTCGAGAATCTCACCCGACGCGGTTCTCCCAACGACGCGCTTGCCTGCCATCCCGATATCTGCGGCGACACGCAAGTCGATTTCGTAACGCCGGTCTATCCGATCCCGGGGGCGCGTTTGCGCGAGATCGTGCGCGCGGTCGCTCTGGAACAGCCACGCACACAGCTGGTGTATTCGGCCCGCTGGGAAGAGGAGGAGCGTTTCGTGGTCCGCTCCGCCTTGATGCGCTATCCCGATACGGTGGTGGCGCGTGTCTATGGCGCAGGCCCGGGGCAATCGATGCTGGGGCTGTATTCGCGCAGCCAGATCGGCCATTCCGATCTCGGCGCGAACCGCGCCCGCCTGGAACGCTGGCTCGCCGCGATCAGTGACCGGATTGACGCAGAGGAAACAATGGCTGATTGAAAGTCGTAAAGCAAAGGTTTGACCGGCGGGGCGTGGAGTTGAGGAGGCCAATCACACGCGCCCGCCGGTCAGGCCCAAGAAACCCAGGAGATGCGGCGGACCTGAGCATCGAGGGCATGGCTGCACCCACAATCTCGGGGTGATCCATTCGGTTTTATTAAAAATATCTTAAATCGCGGCAGAGGCAATGCTTTCCTCCAAAACTGCGGATTTTCGGTCTGTTTAGGTTAAGGCTTAAGCTTGCCGGCGGGGAGTGATCGGGCCACATGCACCAGCACCAGCCAAAAGGCGATTGCGGCAATACGCTTTGCCATCCCGCTCGTGCAGATGCACACTCGGCGAAAGCGTCAGCCAGAGGGAGATGCGCATGACCCGTCTGTCGGTTCTCGATCTCGCCCCGATCGCCCAAGGCGAGGATGCCGGCACGGCGCTGGCGCGGACCCGCGAGCTCGCCATCCATGCCGAGGCGCTCGGCTATCAGCGTTACTGGCTGGCCGAGCACCACAACATGCCGGGCATCGCGAGCGCCGCGACAGCCATCGTGATTGCAGATATTGCCCGCGCGACCAGCACGATCCGCGTCGGCGCCGGCGGGATCATGCTGCCCAATCACGCGCCACTCGTTGTGGCCGAGCAGTTCGGCACGCTGGCCAGCCTGTTTCCCGGTCGCATCGATCTGGGCCTCGGGCGGGCACCCGGCACCGATCAGGCGACGGCACAGGCGCTGCGCCGCCATCTGAGCGGGGACGCGTATCAATTCCCCGACGATGTCGTGGAACTGATGCATTATTTCGACCCCGTCCAACCCGGCCAGCAGGTCCGGGCAATTCCGGGGGCGGGGCTCGACGTACCGGTCTGGATTCTGGGATCGAGCCTGTTCGGCGCGCAGCTCGCGGCCATGCTCGGCCTTCCCTATGCCTTCGCCTCGCATTTCGCGCCGGCGCAGATGATGGATGCGATCAGGGTCTATCGCGAGCGCTTCCAGCCCTCGCGCCATCTCGCCGCGCCCCATGTCATGCTGGGGCTGAATGTATTC